>CAZGHV010000035.1:0-7513 GCA_964525705.1 uncultured Candidatus Saccharibacteria bacterium
TCTGCACCCAACCACATCTCACTAGAATCCTTTCTTTCGGAACTATCCTCCTTAGCTAAGAAGGCTTCAATCTGCTTCAGTTGATTAGACTTTAAGTTCAAGGTTTCAATAAACTTAAGGAGACGAGAGTTCCGTTCTTGAAGCAACTCCTGGGCAGCTTCAAACTGTTGATGTCGTACTTCCTGTTGAGCTTGTACCTCTGCATCCTGAAGCAATGGGTGAATTATGGCTAAGGGTAAAGCTCCCGCTGCAACTTCCCGAAGGGCAGCCCGGTGAATTTCTACTTCTTCGCCAAGTCGCTTAAGCTGGGCCTCTTTCTGTGCCTGCTCAGCAGCAATTTTGCCACCTTCGGTCAGAAATCGTTCCTCTGCTAGCCTCAACCGCTCTTCTGCCTGCTCCAATTTTTGCTGAATAGCGGCTTTCTTCTTTTTCAGACTTAATCGCTCTTGTTCCTGAACTTCCAGTCGTTGTTCGATGACCGCCAGTTGCTTCTGCTCCTGTACCGTTGCCAATGTCTTTCGCTTGCGGGCCGACAAGACATCCAAATCAGCCGAAAGCCGATCAGGTAATTCAAGCCCCAGTAGCGATCGAATCGCATGTACTACGGTTGGTGGTGGAGTATCTTGGTCTGCTAATTCACCAACCTGCTCGCCGTCGAAAAGAAACAACCGCGAGATTCCCAGTGGCAGTAGATCTTCAATACACTCATCCCACTTTTGAGCTAAATCCTGTGAGCCTAAACCATTAGTAACAACATTTAACTCGTCCCGACCGTTAACCTGCAATGTCCAAGTACGGCAAATTCTGAATTCAATGGGTTGAGATTCACCATTAAGCGTTTGTTGAAAAGCTAGTTCAATACTGGCAGCTTTATCCTGAGCTTGACGGTTGATACATTGTTTGAGGAATTCAGCATAGCTTAAGTTACCGCGAGTTGAACAAGGGGCACGATGACCATAGAGGGCCAGACGAATCGCATCCATAAGCGTAGTTTTACCGCCACCGTTCATACCACCAAAGAGGATGATCGTCTGTCCATTATCGCCAGGACGCAAATCAATAGATTGCCTTCCTAAGTAAGGGCCAAAATTCTCTAGCACCAACTCCTGAAAAATCATTGAAGCTGCCCCTTAAATTTGAGGTCTGACCAAGAGGATGCCGGTTTGGGATCTGTTTCTTGCTGAGTGAGTTGCCGCACGATATCAACATCCCCTGCTTTAGCCGCTTCTATGATTTCCCGATTCAGGCGAGCATTAGTGATCGCTAATTCCTTGTTACGAGAACTCGTTTCAAAATGCTTTTCTAGAGCATCAATAATTCCTTTGCGTCGAGACATAGTTTGATATTTACGCTCAGTACTTAACAACCGAGTCATGAGTTCAAAGTGCATCGGATCATCACAAATTTCCTCCAAAATGCTCCACTCGTCTAACCCAAGCTGTGAATTGCCAGCATTTGGACGCGGGTCAACAAAGGCTTTTCCAATAACCTCTTCATAAACTCTAGGCAATGAATCATCAAACTCGTGAAACTCTTCTAGCCAAATCCGACGAATCTCGCTCAGTTCTTCAAGAGTGATCAGTTCAATTTCCCGCATTTGTTCCGGGGCATGTTGGCGAACTCCCTGTTGAGTTTGGAGCACTCGGCGTAGCCACTCCTCCCGCCATTGCTTTGTATAAGGACCAGGAATGTTTACAATCTCCTTACGGTTAGATCCGTCAACATTGCGTTCATAAAGTTGAATTTGCCCCTGCCGCCGCCGAAAGTCCCGCCGATCGAGATCATCCTCCACATCTAACTCATTACGAAGATCTAATAGAGGTTGCATCCATTCCTTCTCCTCATCATTTTGGATCATTGCCTCCATTGACTTATCTGCGCTAACTAGAGTACAAACCCAACACCCAAAACGAGAACTACCGCAGCTTGGAGTAGAAGTGTCAATAACGAGCGGGCATTCGTTATCTGCAGTAGCACCTCGATACATTGAGAACAACTCTTTATTACTCACACCCCAAGGGTTTTCCCACTGCATCAGGTAAAGCCAGACCTCATCTGTACGCCAATCTTCGATTGGAGTGTAGATAAGTGAGTTGGGACGACTGGGATTGTAATTAAGATGAGAAAACACTCGCCAGTGTCTATGCTTCTCCATAAGGGCAGCTCGTGAAGCACTCTCAGTCTTACGAGTGCCCAGAACTAGGATAACTTCCCCGCTTTCACGAATTTTTTCACGAATGTAGTTATCTGATGGCTTAATTTTAAGTCGCTCAGTACACCAACGAAATCCTTGCCGGGGAGCGGGATAGCCTTTTCCAATCAGGTTGACCCAAAATGTATCCTTAACTGCAGGCTTTAGAAGAATCGGTTCAATAGGGATTTCTTGTTTTTGAGCAGTCACCCCCATGGTGTCCAACGATTGGCTAACCCAAGCTGCTACTATTGGATTCTCAACCATCGTGTCTGTAGTGATTACATAAATAGTTTTCGCACGCTTTTCCAAAGGTAGAGCAGCGATCGCATTCCATATAAGCTGCAGTACTGCCGTTGAATCTTTACCACCAGAATAGCCAACAATCCAAGGTAAAGCATCTTGGCAGTATAGCTCTTGAATTTCAGTTGTTAAAGCTTGTAAATCTTTAACAAACTCGGGAACAGTACGTTGGGATGATTCGGTCCTCGTTGTCTCAGCCATTAGATTGCTCAATCACCATTACGTGTCACTACAAAGGTAATTTATTTAGAATCATCAGCCAGTTTTTTATATGTTTCAAGCATTCGATAAATAATTTCATGGTCAGAAGTAAGGTTCATTTCTCGAACAATTTTATTTGCTTGAATCATCCGCTGAATCATGACCTCATCCTCTTCCTCAACCATCACCTTATTCTTTGCATAAACAAGCACAACATCTATGCTGTCAGCAATTTGCTGGAGACGTTTCGGTGAGTAGGAGGTTACACCAAAACCATAATACTCATGATTTTGGGTGGAGGTTTCTTCATTGCTCTCCCAATCCTCAATCACCACATCCTTTGCCCGGGCTGCTTCCATAAACTGCTGAGCTTTTTCATCAGTTGCAGCTACAATTTGAAACTCAAATACTGGCATAGCTATCTCCCTGCTAGAGCATAAACCTTTTCTAACTGTTCTTCTTCCGCAGTTAATGGCAGCTTCATTGCATTTTTTAGGTATGCGGTCATAAATTTGATACAGGTTCTTGATTTGGACAACCGACCACCATACATAACACGCCCTTCCCAGTCAGGGTTGGAACGTGACCAGTCAATCTTCTCAAGAACTTTTAGGTGTGGCTCCCAGCCCTTTGGATAAACCGACAGCAAAACTGCGCCTAAACCACCAATCCCTGCTAGTGTAACCGCGTGGCTATGAATATACTCTCGACGGATCTCACCTGGGCTAACCTTTTTGTCCAAAACTTGCTGCCAATCTGGGATATTGTTGCTTACCGACCCCCAAAACTTTACTGCAATCTCTATTTGTTTTTCCAACACTTCCTCTTTGTGATAGGAAAGGAGAGCTTGGGTAGCACTATAGATACTGCTGAGCGTGAAAAGCTTGCTAGAACGAACCGGGAGGTTACTCCGTTCCATATCAGTGAGTTTTTCGAAGACTTTGACCTCCTTTACAACCGACTTGGAGAGAATGGATTTACGATCCCGGTGGTCATACAGAATATTCAGTGAGGGATCGGGGTGAACTGCGTAGCGGTTAAGGTCGGTAAACATCTGCTGCGATCGCTTCAAGCCAATATCCAAAAAGAAAACGACAGCGATCGTCTCATCTCCAACATCCGGGTTCTCCTTGAGAGCCTGTTCAAAGGCAGCGCGGCGGTGTTGTCCGTCATTTATTACGAACCGAGCATCCATCGGAACCTTTAACTTGCCGATGTCCTCAGAGTCAATCGGCTCAAAGAAAATATCAGCGTTGATCGAAACCGTGATAGCCGAAAACACGTAGCTGGTAGGATTTTCTACTATGTAGCGGGCTATCTCTGGAATTCTGCTGCGGTTAAGAACCCGCTGTGCCCTCAAGTCAGGTGGGATCTCCTCGTCATCAAATGAAAAGATTTTCGGAATTAAGCGAACTGGGCACATCGAGACGTAATATTCGCGCCCAGCCTGAATCCCTCTGATTGCTGGAAAGACATACTCAAATGGGAGAGCCATAGAACACGCCTAGGACCATCTCAAGCAATCTATCATAAACTTGACGTACTGCATGCCATAAATTACATACATTTTACTTCTTGAAGAGCTGTTCGGCCAAAGCCCTGCTAATAAAACGATTTGATCCTAAATGGTCATGTTCAAGACAGGTGACACGTATATTGATCGGATTCATTGAACCTTCTTGATGACGAGATGTGACTGTAAGCTCAGAATTCTCTACCGTCTTATCACATCCTCCTTCATACTCACATTGCCGGTGTAAGGATAGAAGGCGAACACTCCAGAAAGGATGAGGCATAGTCGCTCTTCCCAGTTTTGGATGTTGAATGATAGGTGGTTTAGCTGCGACATCATAAATAGATAAGCGATTGCTTTTGTAAGAGTTACACCAACCACAGGCAATTCGCAAATTGTATAGCTCATCATCTCCACCACAAGAAAATGGATATATGTGATCAATCTCCATCTGAAAATCGCGTTTGTTTAAGCCTCTAGGTTTAAGGTAATCAATGAAATGAGGCTGTGGAATATCTTCAGAAGTTGCACGTCCTAGAAATTTATCAATAGCCCACTGAGAAAATTTGTATCCACAAGTCCAACATCGAGGCTCAGGGCTGTAAAAATCCCATAAAGTATCTCTAATATAGGGATCAAATGCCATGCGATTCTGTATTTTTCGTCTCTGAATTTCTTTTTCAAGCAGGCGAGATATTTGTTTGATCAATTCAGCATGTTTACTAACATCAATGTTGGTAAATATTGACGGCACTTCAACTTTTACAGCATGAACAATATGAGCATAGCCGGGATAAGATTCCACAAACCTTTCGGGATCACATATTGATTCTAGAAACCATTGAGTCCAAAGAGTATTGATATCAGCCCTTAAAATTGTATCCTGCTTACCTGTGATGAAGTCAGGAATTCGTAGACCAGCAATACTGCTAAGACTAGGCATTTGCCAGCTTGTTTCTAATCTGGTGGAAGTGTTTTCCAGAAATGAGCAAATTGAGTCAAAATTCATGAATTAGGTTTAGTCTTTCATTTCTAGACGATATTGATCTACTCTCGGCAGGCGTTCTGGGTCTTTTCGATACTCTGTCCATAATTTTGCCCATTGCTTTCTTCTGCCTGGAGTGTCTTTTCTAACACCTTCAAGATCCCATCCCCTGTTGAAATAACTAGTGTTAACTCCATCAAGCCAGTCAGATACCAATTGGGGAATTGATTAAGCACTCTCAATTCCAAGACGACGCTCACATAGGTACTGAAAGAAATCGGCTGCCAAAATAGTTAATGAAACTTTGTTAAAGATGTTTGATGTTCTGGGCGACCCCCAGTAGTTGTTGGCACTATCATCATGAGGATCTGCCATTTTGTCTCGGACTGTTGACCAGAAGACAGCAAAGACATCACGCCACGGCCCATCAAATTGACTCCAGTACTCAAAAGCGGAGGAAAAGCCTTTTGCTTCCCACTCTGAAACAATCTCTGAGCGAGGTAAGTATGTTCGTCTCCATCTATCTGCATAGTCATTCTTCTCTCCAAATAGCCGACCTCCCTTTAAATCCTGAAAAATTCTGACGAGTGAAAGTAATACGTTCCATTGAAGAAGGTCTTTATTTTCCGAGGTTAGTCCACGCTCAACTAAGTGAAAAAATGGGCTATTAGGATTTCTAGTAAAGTATGCAACAGCTCGCGACTCTTCAAGCTTGATTCCTGAGCGTTCTAATCGATCTGAAACTCTAGTCAGTTCTTCACTAGACAAGCTTGTAGAGACAATCGTACCTAATAGAGCTTTGCCAATAGGAGTCGCTTTTTGATTAACAACCACAAATTGAAAAACATGTTCTGCGGGATCATCAGTGATCAGCAAGGAAATAGGTAATCGTCGGGCAATCTTTGCCTCAATTACTCTTTGCGCCGAGCCTGGATCAGCTCCAGAGATAATTGCCTGTTCAATCTCTTCACTGTAAGGAAGTTTACTGGATAAAATCTTCGCGGACTTAACAGCTCCTCGCAATCGGTGCTGACCATCAACGACAACGATGGGGCGTAAAAAAGAGATCATAGCCTCTTTTGAATATCCTAGAAATTCCTCTTTGTTAAAAGAAACACCAAGTTCTTCTAGTAACCGAACTCTGCCAGCTACTTCCTCCCAGAAATCAAAGATATGGGACTCATCTGAGAAAACGACTCCTGCTGATTCATCCGCTGAAGTATCTTCTGGCAATCCGCCTATTTCTCCATTATTTTCATTGTCAGAAACAGAGTTTATAATAACTTCAGGCTCAATGGATGCGCGTCTCTTAAGATCGACCAGAAGCGTTTCTGAAGGCTGCTGTGTAGATAGATTAGGAACCCTACGCTCAAGGTCGAATTTCACTCTTCTAAGTAATTCAAGTAGGCTCAGTTCTTCTAAACGCTCAGACTGAATCTTCAAAATGCCTGTTTGAGCAAAAGTGGAATGCTCAACGCCTATATCAGGTTCAAATTCAATAGTCCCCTGATTAATCTGACGAGTTGCACAAAGTAATGGATTTTGTATGACATTACTATCATTGCTGTAAAACTCTACAAGTTCGTTGATGCGATTTTTATCTTCCTCTCGCTGGAAACCAGTAGTCTCTTGGCTACCAATTTCTTTCTTTTGAGGAATACCAGCCCAAGTGTCAATCTCTGTCGCCGGGGCGGCAAAAAGGATTAACCATGCACCTGCATCTGTTTGCCTGATACGAACTGCTCTGTAGGAAACTGATTCTAGTGTTGTCATCTGTACTACAATAAGAGGTCTTACTTCTGTGAAAGAAGCTTCTAATACATCGGCCAGGCGCATGCCAGCTTGAATTTTACTTGATCACCACCCTCAGAAATTTTGTATGGATTCTAAGAAATTCTTCCACATAATAGGACCTTGAGCTGAGCTTCACTGCAAGGTAATTGTAGCCGCTACTGAAGTACTTGTTTAACCTATATTGCATGAAAATCGCCACCTCAGCCGCCCAACACGTTCAGGTGGTCTACCCCGAAGCTGAAGGTGATGAACATGGAGCGGGAACTGGAAACCTTACGTCGGGAACGAGGAGAAAAGTTCCTGATGTTAACCGGAGTGCGCGTGGGTGAAAGTGCAGCACGGGATCAGCGGATTGCTCTCAGTTGCTCGAAAGATGGAGGTGAATGTGGTCAGGGTTGGTTTCAACAGACGACTTCGGAGGCGGTTGCTGATGTCTTGGCCCCCCTATTGCACTGGCGAGTCTGCCATGTCTGGGACTGGTTGACGTTTGAAGCTCCGGTATTGGGCTTTTCGACGGCGGCGATCG
>CAZGHV010000036.1:0-7443 GCA_964525705.1 uncultured Candidatus Saccharibacteria bacterium
GTATATTCTGCACCGCCGATGCTGCAGGTGTTAAGAAGATTATTCTCACCGGTATTTCTAAGCAACCACCTTTTGGAAAAGAACTCCGCCAAGTTTCTCGGAACAAAGAAAAGCATATTAATTGGGAATATAACGCAGACAGCATAAGCCCTATACAGCAGTTAAAACAAAATGGTTATGTTATAGTTGCAGTAGAGCTCACAGACACTGCCATCCCACTTCAAGAATTTCCACAATATCTTACAGATAAGCAAAAAGTCGCTTTATTGCTAGGCAGCGAAGTTTATGGCGTTAATAAAGCCACTTTGGAGCAATGCGATGCCAGTGTGATTATTCCTATGCGTGGCAAAGGTGCATCCCTCAACGTGAGCGTGAGCGCAGGTATAGTATTATTTGCTGCCAACGGGATATAATTTCGCCTATTTGGGTTGCAATTAATCGATCCATTCAGGATAATTGATCAACGATATAATTATTTTAATCATTTTCATATGACTTCAAAGACAAAAATTGTTTGCACAATCGGCCCATCAAGCTGGGATCCGGAAGTAATGCGGGAAATGATTTCCAATGGAATGAATGTAGCACGGGTGAACGGCGCATTTGCAGATCCTGCCGAAATTGATAAAGTTACCGACCTTGTACGAGGAATCAGTCAAGATGTAGCGCTTATGATAGATGTAAAGGGTCCAGAAATCCGCCTTAATAAATTTGCAGAACCTGTCACCCTACATCCAGGTGATATTGTAGAGATCGGGAACAATGATGCTTCTCCCATTTATACTGCCAACTATTCCGACTTGCACATGCATATATCTCCAGGACAAAGAATAGTTGTCGGGGACGGTGATGTAGAGCTACAGCTCATGGAAACAAGAGACGAACTTCTAGTTTGCAAAGTTGTTTATGGGGAGTTGCTCAAGCCGGGGAAAGCTATCAATCTGCCCGAGGTAACTTTTGCAAAGCAAGTTCTCACATCAAAAGATTTAGAGAATTTGCATCATGCACAATCTCGCGGCTGGGACTTTGTATCTGCATCTTTCATTCAAAGCAAAGCCTCTGCAGCAGAAGTGAAATCACACTTGCAAGGAAGTGAGATGAAATTGATTGCCAAAATTGAAGACCGCTTGGGGGTTGAGAATATTGATGAGATCTTGGAAGTGGCAGATGGGATTATGATTGCTAGGGGAGGGCTAGGTGTGGAACTAGGGTTGGAAAAAGTTCCCATGATTCAGAGACAATTAATTAACAAGTGTAATTTGGTTGGCAAGCCAGTAATTACTGCTACTCAGATGCTGGAATCAATGACAGATAAGCCCCGCCCTACTCGTGCAGAAGTTAATGATGTAGCTTTGGCAGTGTTTTTGGGGTCAGACGCAGTGATGTTATCTGGAGAAAGTTCTGCAGGGAAATATCCTGCTTCAGCAGTCGCTGAATTGAATAAAATTGCACTAGAAACTGAGAAACATATAGCCCCGGAAATTCTTAGTGGGAAATCGGCTGCTCCTTTGGTAACCGATGCCATCTCAAAAGCTGTTGCTGAACTGTGCATACAACTAGGTGATGAATTGTCTGCAGTAATTGTGGTATCCCTCACCGGCAATACAGCTAGGCTACTAGGCAGACATAGGATTCGCCAACCAATTTATGCATTTATGAGCAAAGCTCACTATGCGAGAAGCATGCAGCTGAGCAAAGGCGTGACGCAAAACTTCGTATTGGACGTAGTCTACCGTGATAGAGATTTGGCTATTGGTGCTGTAATACGTCAAGCACTTTCACAGGGGATAATTGACAGAAATAGCAAGGTTTTGCTGGTAGGAAAGAGCCCTGTACAAGGTGAAGAATTCTTTCCCAATATTTTTGAGGTCATCAATGTGACGAATTGGCAAGAGACTCCATAAAGCTTCCTGCTGTTCACAAGCTATATCTCTACCATTCCTGGGTGCTTCAGCAATCTAGCAGCATCTACTGCTCGTTTATGACGGCGGCGAATTAATTTGTATAGTGAAGTGATGATCTGAATCGCAGCCTCAAATTCCGGCTCAACAATAGTATCCACACTTTCTAGACTGCTATCTTTTTGGTCGTGTATTCTAGCCACAATTTTAATTTTGGGGTTTAGTTGTTTTGCCAATTTGGAAGTTTGTGATACCTCACTATGCTTGGGTAAACATACTGCAAGAGCACGTGCGCGATCAATACCTGCTAATTTAAGAATATCTGCACTCGTAGAATCTCCAAAAACCACCAGCCCATTTGGATAAAGCGCATTTATACTGCTCACCAGCTTAGAGTCCATTTCGACAATTACGAAATCAATTCCAGAGCGGGATAATGCTTCTGCTATATACTTACCCACTCTTCCATGCCCACAGACTATCACATGGTCTTTGAAACGAGTCTTATCTTTATAGTCAGGTAATGAATTCACAAACAAATTGCGATAAAGATTTGGCGACCAAATACGCAACCTTTTTTCTAGCCAGGAGTTAAGATTGTCTGCTTGATTATAGACAAGTGGCGTTACTGCCATGCTCAGCACAGTAACTGCAATCAACGTAGAATACAATGATGAAGAAATCCACTGGGAATGTAGTGCCAGCTGTGCTCCCAGAAAAGCAAATTCTCCCACTTGGATAATGCCCAGACCAACCCGCAAAGCATTCTTAATATGCACGTTCATCCAAATACACGTGATAACTGCAACCACAGCTTTCACAACTAACAGCACTAGCAAGATAACAACGATGGGGCCAGGGTTTGAGATAACCGCGGAAACATCAAACAATGACCCTATTGAAACGAAGAAGATCATCATTAGCAGGTTACGCAAAGGTTTTATCTCCGTAAATATTTCATGCTTTAACAGGCTTTCAGATAATGCCAATCCAGCAACAAAAGCTCCGATTGTAAAAGAAATCCCCAGTGCATTTGCAAAAATTGCAAACACAGTAATCACACCGACCACACTTACCATCAGGAGCTCATCTGAATTAGTAGCGGCTACCCAGCGCATTATTTTGGGGAGGGCATACTTGGCTGTCAATAGTGTAATACCCAGGACAACAGCCACTTTGAGCAAAGCCAGAATGAGATCTTGATCTGGTCCGGCGTCAGGAGCGAAAGTTTGAAATAGCATAAACCAAAATATGATCATGACGTCTTGAACTACTAGCCAACCAGTCATAATTTCGCCAGCTTTTGTATAGAGCTCATTACGGCCCTCCAACATTTTCACCACAAATGCAGTAGAGCTGAGAGAAACCAGGGCGCCGATTAAAAATGCCTCAAAGTTTGTGAAGCCCAAAGAGGGCACCACAATTAATGCTGTAACCACAACTATCAAAGACTGAATAGTAGCACCACCAATTGCCAAAGCCTTGAGTTTGAGAATATTTCCCAGAGAGAACTCTACCCCAATAGTAAATAAAAGAAATGCAGCCCCCAGCTGGGCAATATTGCTTACCAATTCTGATTGCAACATCTCCCTAGGTAACAAAAGGCTCAAACCTACTCCAGCAAGTAGATATCCCAGAACAGATGGCAGCTTTAAACGTACAGACAAGAGCGCAGCCAAAACTCCAGCAAAAATAATTGCAGCAAGCTGTATAAGTCCAGACATATCCTCCATATTTTATCTTAAATCAAATAATGTAAATGGTAATCCCACAGTAACTGCGTAATCGCTAATCTGCTGCATGTGATGCTTTACCCTCTCGCCCCAACCTGTACAGCCTGGCTCATCACCGCAAAAAGTGCCTTCCATTAGTGTAGGATTATTCATTGACTCTAGACCATAGTTATACACCAATGTTCTAGTTACCCTACTGATTGCAGTCTCCCAATCTGGAAAGTTTATCCTATTTGCTCCTCCACCGCCATAACCCCAACAATTGTGTTGTTGGGCAGAAATATAATATTTACACAGATCGGTTTCAGCTCTTGCTATAGCAG
The DNA here is from genome assembly GCA_964525705.1 of uncultured Candidatus Saccharibacteria bacterium. Taxonomy (GTDB): domain Bacteria; phylum Patescibacteriota; class Dojkabacteria; order J137; family JAEUSD01; genus CAZGHV01. The sequence goes on from CAZGHV010000036.1 coordinate 3,958, forward strand.
CAACAACTACACAGTCACGAGGTGCACCATATTCATCGCAGGCCTTTACAAATAAGTGAGCAGTACCATGTAGTGGTGAGTTATTCGCCAAAAAATAGCGATCTAGCACATAAACTCTAGGGTCCAATAGTTCGACAGTACTTACGCTTGGTAAGTATTCTGCTGCTTCTCTACTTGCTGCCAGTACTGCAGGTCGTACATCCAGTTCACTGCTATTTGGCAAACGCAGTAATGATAATACAGCTTGATTGACATCGGCATTCAAAAACAGAGCCACAGCAAAAAGCACAAATACAAATAGCAGTAAGCGTATAACTTGGCGGCGATTACGCATTACCAGCTCGTTAACATAACGTGGTTTGTTCCTATCGGGCAAACTATGTAAAATGGGAAGATGCATACTGTGAACATTCTAACCAAAATTTGGGGTCTATGTGTAGTGTTGCTTTATATTTCTCTTCCAAATAAAGTATTCGCCCAGGAACAGCTCCTACCAATATCAGCAGATATATCTATTGAAGCCACCATATCCGAGACCAAATCAGTCACGCTAAAGTATACAATTAATTTGGACAATCAAACTTCAGCATTGGTTAACAGTTATACGCTCCCGCTTCCGCTTTCAGAAGTCAAAGTGTTGAGCGTGTTAATAAATGACGTTCCTCAGCCAAATGAGGTGACGGAGGATTCTACAATCAAGATTATGCTCACCTCACCCATACTTCCAAACAATAAAGCTACAATTATTGTTGAGCTTTTCACAGATAGTCTACTATCTGAAGACTGGGGACAATTACAATTCTATTTTCCTTTATTTGAAGCCAAGTACACTTTAAAGAGCTTTCAACTTACTGTGAATTATCCGGCCTCATTTCCACCGCTAGTATTCACTTCAAGTAAAAATATTTCAAAGGATGCTAATAAGATTACAATGAAGTTAAATTCCTCTGCCCTCTTAATATGGGCAGACACACCAGTATTTGCGACCGAAGCTGAGTACAGAATAAGTCCCGTTGAAAACTCTTCCGGCGTAGCAGTACATTTCCCGATGGATAACCAAAGACAGGAAGTGGTATATACAAGTTTGCAAAATGTAAACGAGATGTTTGTTGATGATTCTGGCAAGATCTGGGGGACAATAGGAAATAAGCAAGAGCCAATAAAATACAAAGCAATTTACAAACTATTTCCAGTACCTACCCATGAGTTGAGCATAGTAAATGAAACTTTGCTTCCATTGGAGGCACCTCCAATACTACAGGATCTCATTTCAGACAAAAAAATAGCAGAAAAGCTGAGATTTATGCATGCGTATATTGTAGACAAGTATTCACTAGCGACAAGGGCAGAGACAACTCTTGACCAAAGTCTGAATGCTGGGTGGGAATATTGGGACACTGTCAACTCTCTGTCCAAAGTCGAATACCCCCTCTTGCTAGCAAGATACGCCACTTCATTGGGAGTACCCGCCAAACTAGTCTACGGTTATTTACTTGGCAATGAACAGTGGGGGGAATTGACCACCACACAACCAATTATGTGGGTGGAGCTATTTGTGGAAGAGAATTGGGGTGTCTGGGACCCATATACAGAAGATGTTACTAATTGGCAAATGGTTGATACTACTCATCTCAACCGTATGTTGATAGGCGAATGGCTACCAGGGCTTACGCCAGACACTGCTATGGGATTAATTACAGGTTCACCTTTAGCCCGACCAACACCCATACATGTAGAGGATTTTTCACCAAACATAAGTATTACAGCACAAGCAAAATTTCCTGAGGAAGTTCCTGCAGGCCTGGCATTTGGAGGCAGCCTGCTAGTAACCAATATGTCTGGCAAGCCTTTGCAGTTAGCGACAATTTCTATTGATGGCATGGATTTCACTCAGGAGATTCTCCAAGTAGGTATATCAACTCCTCTGACTAGAGTTATAAAACCACAAGGCACAACATGGCTACAAATCAACGGTCTACGTAACTTTGACTTACTGAGTAACGAGCAAAGGAGCGGGAAAATTGTGATAGAACTAGCTGACAAGAAAGTTACACCGTTAATTGTTGACTACCAAGTACATCTACGTCCAAACTGGGAGTTAGCAATCGCAGCTGGTGCCGGTACAGTCGGTCTGGTAGCGTTCATTACTATTCTTGCTGGACACAAAAAATTTACTAAGTGGTGGTTGGCAAGAAAACTAGTAAAACATGTCTAAACGATTTCCAGCTGTGGCTTATCCACATCTAGAGAATCTACCACTATGCTCTCCCCTCCAGACACACCGATTATATCCTTATCGATTCGTTTTAATTCCGTTGCCCCAATATTGTATGTGGTCACAGTAGTTCCCAAATGCTTTCCTAGCCGCTGATAGTGGTCCACATATGCAGCCAAATGCTTTTGAAGTTTCTGAACCTGTACTTGAATAATCTTTGTTGATTCCTCAATCTTCAATGCCCGCAAGCCTTGTAGAACCGTTTGTAAATATGCAAAAAAAGTAGTCGGAGAGACAATTAATACTCGCTTCTTGAAAGAATATTGAATGAGATCCTCACTGTTCACGTCCAAAGTACCCACTCGCTGCACCAGCAAGTCATAGTGCAATCCATCTGCCGGAATAAACATAAAGGCAAAATCCAGAGTCCCTTCCTCTGGACGAATATATTTTGATGTCTCATCAATCCGTTTTTTCAAATCCTCTTTAAACGCACGCTCAAAGACTTCTCTATCTGTCTTTGATTGTGCACTAGCAAGTCTGTTATAGTTTTCTAGTGAGAATTTTGCATCCACAGGGATACTGCCATCTTTCGTAATCACCAAAGCATCTACAATTTCCCCATTATTAAACTTGTGCTGCATTCGATACGACTCTGGAGGTAAAACATTTTTCAAGACTGTCTCCAGGAAGTACTCGCCTAGCACACCTCGCTGCTTAGGGTTACGGAGAATATTCTCCAAGCTTTGTAATTGAGAGGCAAAATCTTTGATATCTTTACCAGCAATATTAACTTTTGTCACTTCTTCTGTCAGACGTCGCATACTTTCGTTGTATTCGCGCATACTCTTTTGTGAAATTGCGAACTGCTGCTGAATCGAAGAATTTGATTTTACAAGCTGATCATTGAGAGTGCGATTCTGCTCTTGCAGACGGTCATTGAGTTCACGCAATGTGCGATCTAACTTTTCATTCTGGGTAGCAGAGAGCTGAGACAATTGATTTTGCAAAAAAACGATGCCAGATTCTGGAGATTTGCGTGAGCGCAAAACAATAAAAGCTGCGCCAGCCACAACCACAATCAATATTAAAAGCAATAACGTGTTTATGTCCACAGGTTTTTGGATTGACTTACCCAGTTTAGCATGTTTTTCCCATTGCTTACTTACTGAGACTTGAACGTATGCACCTAGAACAAAGACCATAGCTTATGATAGTGCAGGACATGACTATATCTTAACCTTGTGTATAATTTTCTGGGGCACGTACAT
>CAZGHV010000037.1:0-7387 GCA_964525705.1 uncultured Candidatus Saccharibacteria bacterium
CCCCTACTCCCCCCCACCTGCAACAGACTCAACCCAAACGCCTTTTCACTCTTCTGCCCATGCAAGCGATCGCCCAACTCCTGGTCTACAGAACTCACCAGAGTCAGAAACAACGCATGGAGATGCTTCCCCGTCAAATATCCCGGTGGAATCAGCGAGGTTGGTAACAGGTTCAACACTAAACTATGGGGCATGGCGTATCCTTTTGCTTGGGGCTGATTTGGATTTTGGTGCTCTTGACTCCACTGTGAATTCTGGAATCTCTCGTAATTCCAGCTCTGCCAGACTGTATTGTTCACAAACTAAACTCAACCGCTCTCCCGGCACCTGCACAGCATTAACCGAGTGGATCAGGTTTCCCTGAAAACAAAGCAAGGTATTAGTTTGGGGCTGAATCCAACCCACTTGTCGTTTGCGATGGCTCAAAACTAGTTCCCCTCCCCGTAAGTCAGCAGGAACTTGAATATACAGAACACTGACGAGCATGGGCGGCTCTACGGTTTTGCAGTAAGAACGTAAGGAGCGATCAAGATGTGGATCAACGCGGGAACCTTGCTGCAGCCAGAGGGGATTCAGATAGAAGGCATTGCAAGCAGGTTCAAGTGCCCGGTCTAAATACAGCTTAAAGAAGGGAAACTGTCGCTCTACTTCAGCCTGATGCGATCGCTGAAAGACGACAGAAAACCCCTTAGTGCCAATAAAATCTCGGTTGAGATTATTGGTGGCAAAATACGGACAAGCTAAAATTTTGTCTCGGAGTGTGTTGAGGTAAGACACTGGGAAAACGTGGGACTGCTGATGGTAATACTTCATAGATTCAGGGTTAGGCCAGTGGGTGCAATTCATCAGTCAGGGCTTGCACGAGCATTTGCATTAAAGCATCAAGATCATCGGGGACACGATAGAGGTCTAAGCCCTGTTCAAACTGATGGGCAGCGCGATCCAGGGTAAACCCATAGCAGCAATCTTCAAGCTAAAAACTTCGCTGAAGGTATAGGACTGGTGGGGCTTGAGGATGGTGGCCATTGAGCGTTCCTCCCAAATGCAGGTGTTATACCTTCCAGTCTGACCGTTGACCTCGAACCTGGGTGGCGAAGGTTGACGGGTCAAGCTCAGAAGCTGACCTGTTGAGTTCAGAAGTCCGAGCGATCGCCTCAGAAGTTGACCTGTCGAGTTCAGAAGTCCGAGCGATCGCCAGAAAAGCTGGCCCATGAACCTCAGAACTTCAAGATATCGAGCTTTTTTCTTGAAACTTAAAGCTCGGAACTCGGAGTTTTGAGCAAAAAGGAGCGGACTTCAAGTAAAAGGCTGCACTTGTCGAGAAAAAAGCTCGGATTTATTTGACTTCTGAACACCAATCGCCGGGTTCGGAACTCGGAGTTTTGAGAAGATTGCTGCTCCCTTCCAGTTCAGAACTTGAAACGAGCGGCAAAAAGCACAAGACTCCGAGAAATTAAGTCAAAGTCGCAAGCCAAGGACTAGGTTTCAGCGGTTTTTTGCTGGAGGCCACGGCTTTTGCGGGCGAAGCGTTGACCCATTTCGTCGAGAGCAACATCTAATCCCTCGCCCTTTCCATGTGCTTTGGCGACGTTATAGATCAATAAGGCGGCTGCATAAGCTTCACTGCCCACGGCAACGTAAGTGTCATCCACCAGCTCCTGCAATTGATCTAGCGCTGTCAGGATTGGAAACAGGGCCAGCGCCAGTTCGACATCGCGCTTGAATTCATCGACATCAAAAGCACGGGGCACTATCCCCATATTCTGAATCGCCACGTCTAAAGCTTTGGTAACAAATGTCCGGCTTTTGTTACCCATCTTTGGCAGTGCCCGTCGCTCTTCCGGGGTCAGGTCCGTCAAAAAGGGCATCCTCTCTCGAATGGTTGCGATCGCCTGCATCACTGCAGCCTGATCTTCCGCCGAAAGGGTTCCACTAACTCGACTCTCTTGCATGATCAATCTCCGACAATGATTTGGTTATTACCTTAGCAATACTTAGTCAAACTAGAGGTTAAGAAACAACACAATTTTGGCAACTGACTAACCTGGAAACCTGAGGGATACCCAAATCTGTTCAACCAAGCGATGGCATCCATTAGGCAAGCAGTGCCTGAACCAGAATTCGCATCAGTGGCTCAAGGTCATCGGGCACCCGATAGCTATCGAAGCCTTGCTCGATATGTTTGGCGGCGCGATCGAGCAACCCAAATTGCCAGAGTGTCCCTGTGGTCACAGCACCCAGGAGTTCAGGTTGGTCAGGAGTATCTTGCCACTGGTCTAAAGCAATCAGTTCGGCAATCAGTTGGGTAAAACCATAGGTGAGGTCTTCCTGTTTGGCTTCAATGACCAGAAGGGTGTTGTGACTCTTTAACAGATAGTCAAAAGAGCCTTGAAGCTGTTCTGTAACTTTGACGGGGTATTCAATCCGAACTTCAGACTGGGTGTAATGGATCAGTTCGGTAATCACACGGGAAATTAAGATTTCCCTGCGGGTTGTTTCATTAGCTAAGTCCACATAAGGCAAAACCTCCTCAATTCTGGATTTCAGTTCTTCAAGTCGGTCTAGCTCCCCTAAGTACTGCGGTAGATTAAGTCGTCTTCTGGAGAGGGTAAAACCAAATTCCGCTGCTAGATCTTTGGCTTGAATTTTAAGTTCAAAAATCTTGCTGAATGTGTAAGATTTTTGTGAATCGAGAAAGCGCATAAGACCTCATCTCCAATCGCCTCTTCAGTCAGAAGCACCCCATCTTAGATCATAAACACCTGAGTACATGACTAGACAATGTAGAAATCCTCCTCATCAGGACATTTCAAGGCAACACCAGCCGCAGCGATCGCTAAAATTCCAGACAAACTCGGAAAAAATAGGTAAGACTTCGAAGCAAAGCTATCTTTAACCGTCATGGGATAGCAATCTAATCCTTGTCTTTTAAGTTTGGCAATTGCCCAGCCATTCTTGGAGGTTTCTGAAACAATAACGCCCGGAATTAGAGTTTCCCTAATGGCTTTGTCTAAGCAAGCTGGAAAATCTGTTGGGCGAATAGCTTTTCCTTGCATTCGGACAATTCTACAGTTTTCAAACGCAAAAAGCTTACATAGATAAAGGTTTTTGAATTCTTCCAGGTCATCAACAGACAAACAGAAACTTAGCTGATAAGGTTCCTCTGCCCATGCAGTAACTTCAATACAATCACCATTGACTTCAAACTCAAAGAATCGAAGTAAATGAATTGGATCAAGATTGGTTTGTCCTACTTCGTCTAAAAGCAAATGACAAGGATCATAAATTGTGACATTCTCGAATAAGCTGTCTCTAAATCTGAACAGAGGCGCATAACTAGCTTGTAAAATTTGGGCATACTTGTGCAAATCTCCGGCGAGTTGTTGGTCTTTCTGAATGTGCTGTCCTATGTCGTCAATCGATTTCTGACCAGATAAGATTGCCTCAAAATCCTCCGGACAGTAGGCTCTCAGAAAACTCATCACACAACTTTGACCACCTTTAATATATTTCCATTCCTTCTGAATTTGCTTCGTGGTTTTTCTGGTAATGTTTTCTGCACCCTTGATCACCTTCATCCGCTTTCGGTAAAAGTCCCACTCTCGTTTACCATTGAAGACTTTTTGTAGTGTTTGGTAAAGTTGAATCACTAAATGCTGTGTTGGGAGTTCTTCTAAAGCTGCTTCCAGCTCAAGTAAAGGCTTTGCAATTTCCAAAAAAGCCTCAGACCTCCAGTAAAGTTCTAAAAACGGCCTTTTCATACAATCCAGGCTTTCTAACATCTGCCTAAGAGCTTCTCGACCACCAGAGCAATCTAACTTCTCAATGCCTTGTTCCCATGCCTGTTCAGGTAAATAGGCAACTGCGGTAGATGGAATATCAGTTATTTTCTTGCCAAGGACGCGACCAACTCGCCCAATGCGCTGCCAGAATGAAAAGCGATCGCGGGTTGAGAAGATTAGCCAATCTAGATTTTGGCGATCCGGTGCATTTTCACGCTCAAAATTGAATCCAACATCCACCGTACTCGTTGCGAGAATCACTTGCTTTTGGGCAGCCTTATAGCGATCTTTACTTTCAATCACTCCTGTAATACGTCCACAGTAATCTTGTAAGCCTAAATCGTATAAGCGATGATTAAGTTTGTTAATTTGATACAGTGAATCAAAGATCACTGCACCATAATGATCGGGAAATTCTTTCAGCTTCTGGCAAACTTCATCGGCTACTTCGTTGATGAAAGTATCTCTATCGGGCTGCTTTCGTATTTCCAAGCTAACCGCTGTTTGAGAAGGCATGAGATACGCGGCTTGTGATTCTCCATTAATGTGAGAAGCGATAGTCACTCCAGATTGTTCGAGAGTTTTCAACGCAGCTTCACAAGCTGGCTCCGGCGTTGCCGTCAAAAGCACAACTTTACGGTTGTACTGGAAGTAATTGAAGACTTTCGATAATGTTAAATAAAAAAACAAGCTGACGAGCTGTTTGGCATTATAAAGATGAAACTCATCAAAGATAACCGTTGAGAAGCTGTTATAGAACTCACTAGCAATATTTCCTCGATCTCGTTCATTGTAGGCGAAGAATGTTGCATAGTAAAAAATATCTGGATTGGTGATCAGCAGAATTGGTTTACCACCTTTACACTCAGGAAAAATTGTGGAGGGTTCACGCAAGACATTGTAAAGCTTCTCACCAGAGCGTTTACCAACAAGGTCTTCTCGCCAATTCTGAATGTGTTTTGCAGAAGCAGCTTTGACTACATGGGGTAGATTAGCATCACGTACAAACTTAGCAGCGGCTTCAGTTTGTTGTTCGATCAATGCGTTGGTCGGTGCGATGTAAACTGCATTGCGACCTGAATTATGATGGAGGATACTTAAGCCAGCTTTAGTTTTTCCAGTTCCAGTTGGTGCCAGGTCCAAGATAATATCATGAGTTTCTGCGGCTTGATAGACATCAACCTGATGCTGAAGAATCTGATTGGAGAATGCCTGCAATAGATTGGGCGGCAAATCAGGCTTAGAACAAGTCGCGATCTTACGAGGCTCTAAGTCAATTTTGAGATTACTCATTGTTTCTTCCAGCACAAAATTCAAGATTTGCAGGCATGGTAAGATTACCAACCCGCCACGCGGTTCCATAAAACTGCAAGTTCTTCAGTAGAGAGACAGGAGGTATGGAAATCAAATCAAAAGCAAGCAGGCTAAGGTCAGGGGGGATGTCGGCAGCAGAGAGATAAACATTACAGCGATACTCATCAGGTGGAAGCATTGCGATTGATAGTTCTCGGACCACATCAACTCGCACTTTACTCATGAATTTGCCAACACGAATATATTCAGGGAGTTCACAATTGCCAAAGACAACCGTTTGCAACCGATTGCCTCGTTCGATCATCCTTAAGCGTCCGGTCTGGGGAAAGTTACTTGGACGATAGGTGTTAGGCTTTTTCCCTGTTCGTTTCAGTGGTAAATCTTCTCGTGCAGTTGTAACACGATTGTTCGTCATTGCGTACCAGTAAGCATCCGATAGTGCATTGAATCGCTCAAATCGGTACGATAAGTTGCCTTCAATAGGAGAAGCAGGCAGGACATAACATTGCTTTGCCAGTGGAATCAGATCCTCTAGATACCTGGGTTGTCCAGTATCTTGCCCTACTAGACGATAGGGCGATCGCGCCCACCCTAACGCATAGGCTAAGGCATAGTTTCCGATTGTACCTTCGGTATAGTAGGTGTCCGATAGTTCTCGCGAAGCAAAGAAAACTGGCTCTGTGCACCACAGCTCGACTAAATAAGCTGATGAAGAGCATAAAGGATGAAGGTTTGAAGCAGGCTGTAAACTCTCTAATTGGGCCATAGTCTACTCCTCCGGTTGCTGTTCGCGTCCTTTTCTCTTGCTTTCACTTTTTACTTTACGAAGGGGTGCATAAATTTGATCTAGTCGCTTCAGAAATGTTTCCTGTTCTCCCAGTGACCAATGCTGATCAACATCTGCAATCAAAGCTTCCAGTTCTTCAGCAGAAAGCTGCACAGAAATTCCTCGTTTATTAGTCCAGGAAGCAATGACAGATTGGGTTGCTGCAATTAATGGATCAGCTTTAAGTGGATGTTCAAGGGGTATATTATCAACAATAAGCTGATCGTAAACTCCTTGTACCAATTCTAAGGAGCTGGGTAGTTCAGCAAAGCCCCCAAAAATACCGAGAACTTGATTATCCATCCGGCCAACTCGACTTGAAACTGCTCCATAGCGACTTGTTAACAAGATGTTGCCCAAGGCATAGCGTAGCTCATCAGCGGTCACATCTTTGAAGGTGACAATATCTAGAAAATGAACACCGGGCTTGATATATTCGCTCGTGTTAAGAGCAGTAGAGGCGTTACCTTTTTCATCTCGCATGGTTCCGGTTTCAAAGATAGCGTTGATTGTGCGATCGCTTACTAGCTCAGTTGATGGCAACACGCTAAAGGCATCTTCGGTCCAAATTCGACTTTTTTGCGCTCCTTCTCCACCAGCGGCAAAACCATAAAGGAAACAGTCGATACACATTTCACAGGGGGCATTCGTATTTAGTGAACAGGGGGAATCACTTTTAGGTGCGTTGTAGAGTAGATCATGCGATCGCAAAAATTCCCGTCCTCGTCGCCGTTCTGGTGCAACCTGCTTGCGTTTCGTCATGACTAATCTCGGAATCGATTCAGGATGGTTAACTCCGGCTGCAACATACTCGCTACACATCGGTTCACCCGTACCTTCTGTGCGTAAGATCGTTTCAGATTGTGTTGTTCGCAAAACAACAGCTCCAATGGTGCGGCCTTTTGGGAAATTTTCATAAGTAGGCGCAAGGAAGGGTTGTAACTTTGCAATTGACATTCTGATTTCTCCTATTTAGATGCTGTTTTGGTTTCAGTTTGGACTTTGAGTTCTTGACGAGCTTCTTGCAGGAAAAATAGGTAAGCTGCCTCCAAGGTTTTACCATCCGCCAAAAGTCTTTCTGGACGTGAGTGATAAACATCCTCAAACAAGTTCTTTAGCACTAGATAAAACTGCTTAACTTGTTCAAATTTTGTCGCACCGACGCCATGTTCTCGAATGCGATCAAGACGAGTGTGGTAGCTCTGGGCTAAAGCAGCAAAAATTGTTTCCCAATCCATATGTGGTTTCCGTGCTTTAACTGCCTTGATAAATTCTGAAAAAGGTTCAATCTGAGCTGTGCGCCGAAATGAACTTCCCCTTAATTTACCTATCTCAGCAATATGCGCAGCTTGTTTAAGGTAGCTTGAGACAAGATCGTGTTCTTCTGACATAAGATTCTTGAGTAAGGTGGCTGACGGGGCGACAAGCAGGCCAGAAAGCTTTTGTAGCAAAGGATACAGCAAGG
>CAZGHV010000038.1:0-7347 GCA_964525705.1 uncultured Candidatus Saccharibacteria bacterium
CGCCATGGCTGAAGTACAAAAAATAATAGCAGAAGTTAATCTCGTGATTGTTGGAGACGGGCCACTTAAGCCAGTTCTTGAAACTTTAGCTAAAAAGTTACAATGCCGTTGTAATTTTGTTGGTATTCAGCCGCCACAAGTAGTTCGAGACTATATGAATCGTGCTTTGTTACTTGTAGCACCAAGTATTACTACTTCCACTGGAGAAACAGAAGGATTACCAATGGTAATAATCGAAGCTCAAGCTATGGGGTTGCCAGTTGTGGCTTCTAAACACGCAGGTATTCCAGAAGCCATAACTAATGGGGAAACAGGATTTCTTGTTCAGGAGAGAGACTGGAACGAATTAGCTAGCTCAATATTGAGATTGCTAAAGGATAGAGCACTTTGGCAAAAATTTAGTTTTGACAGTCAATTAAGAATTTCTAAATACTTTAACTTACATGAACAGAATCGTGTTCTTGAAAGTATCTATTGCAAGATTTTAGAGAAGTAATATCAATCAAAAAAACAATTTGAGGTTTACATTGGCATGGGAATATGCTTAATATTTTGGTTTTATATGAATAGGAATTCATATAAATTCAAAAGAGTGGAAATTTAAGGCTCATCAATATTATTTGAAAAGATAGAGGTAAAGTTATACAATGCGAATTCTCAGTGTGCACAATTGCTATCAAGTTCGTGGCGGTGAAGATGAATCTCGTGAGTTAGAGCAATGCTTGTTACGTGAAATGGGGCATGAAGTAGAAGTATATGAAGAAGATAACGAGCGCATTCCTAGCATAGGAAATATCAGACTAGCCCTAAAAACGGTTTGGTCTCAAGACACATTTCAAAACATTAGAAATAAAATTCATCAATCTTCTTTCAATGTTATTCATGTACAAAATTTCTTTCCATTGATTTCCCCTTCAGTTTATTATGCTGCTAGACTAGAAGGAATACCAGTGGTTCAAACCTTGCGGAATTACCGACTTCTTTGTCCTAACGCACTTTTTTTTCGTGATGGTCATGTGTGTGAGGATTGTTTGGGAAAGTTTCTACCCTGGCCAGGGGTTTTGCATGCTTGCTACCGTGGAAATCGTGCTGCTAGTGGTACAACTGCTGCAATGATCACTATACATCGTATGTTGGGAACCTGGCACCATATGGTGAATGCTTACATTACTCTCACTGAGTTTGCAAGGCAGAAGTTTATTGAGGGGGGAATACCTTCAGAAAAAATATTTGTTAAGCCTAACTTTGTTCATCCTGATCCTGGAGTGGGAGAAGGAAAGGGTGAGTATGCGTTATTTATTGGACGACTTTCTGTTGAGAAAGGGTTGGATACTCTCCTTAGTGCTTGGAAGATTCTTAAGGATAGAATTCGACTTAAAATTGTTGGAGATGGACCCCTTGCACCTCAAGTGGCTGATACTATTAAAACATTGGATAAAGTTGAATGGCTAGGCCGTAGATCTACAGATGAAGTTTATGCCCTTATGGGAGAAGCAAAATTTTTGATTTTGCCTTCTAAATGGTATGAAACTTTTGGCCGGGTTGCAATGGAAGCTTTTGCTAAAGGTACCCCAGTTATTGCTGCGAAAGTAGGGGCAATTGCTGAGTTAGTTGATCATAATCGAACAGGATTGCACTTTATGGTTGGTGACCCTGAGGATTTAGCAAGTAAGGTGGATTGGCTCTTATCTCATTCAACAGAACTCTCCCTGATGCGGCATGAGGCTCGAACTGAATTTGAAACTAAATATACATCATCAATAAATTATCTTAAACTTATGGAGATTTACACTTTAGTAAGCAAGAGTTGTCTAGCTTAAGGACAATCTATGAAGTTAGGAACTGGATATTTGACGAAAACAAGGATAAAGCTCAAAAGCTCAACCCTCGTTTTATTTGCATTTGCAACTGCTTATTTTTCTCGCGTACTTGAATCGATAGGTTTTCCCTCTGCAATAAATTTTGTTCATTTTGCTTTTGTTCCTCTGATTTGTGCATTGGTTGTTACTAAAGTTCAAACTAGGGTTCAGGCTAGTATCTGTAAAGGCTTATTTTTTGCACTGTCACTATTCTTTGGAATTATTTTATTTAGTGCTATTATAAATGAAGCAGGAGTTATTAATGCTATCTTAGATTTTATGCTCCTTGCTGAACCATTTGTAATGATTATTGGGTTAATCAGTCTGCCAATAGGCTATAAAGAAGTCAAGCAAACTAAGTTCTGGATTACTTGCTTTGCAGCTGTTAATTTATTGTTTGCATATTTTCAAAAATTTGTTATATACCGAGGATTAAGTGGAGCAAAGGGAGTCGATAGTATTAAAGGTGTATTTTTAGACCAAGGTGCTGGTCACGTTGTTGGTGCTTCTGTCTCCATGACATTTGCTTTGTACTATTTTGTGACATACAAAAATCAATCCATCTGGATTCGTTCGGCTGTAGTATTTGCAGCTTTTGTTCACGTTATTATTTCAGATGCAAAGCAAGTTCTTGCAGTATTTCTGGGTGCATGGATATTACTAATAATGGTAAGGTTAAAGGACGTTGCTACTGCGATTCGGTATTTAGCAATAGCAGCATTAATTATGGCAACTTTATTCTGGTCGGTTAATACGTTTGAAGTTTTAAGAGAGTATACAACCTGGGCACGACCAGAAATCTATGGACCTGATGGTGAGGCTACCAAACTTAAGTTTTCAGCATTTTTTATTATTCCCACATACTATCATTCACCTCTAAATTGGTTTCTTGGACTTGGGCCTGGGCATACTGTAGGTCGACTCGGAGGATGGATGATTAGGGACTATTGGACTTTACTCAGCCCACTCGGAGTAACTTTTTCTCCTGCTAGTGACGCTGTTTGGGCCGCAACAGGATCTAGTTGGCTTGGGGATCAGTCTAGTATGTTTTCACCATTATTTGGCTGGGCTGGTATATGGGGAGACTTAGGATTCATAGGGATTCTGGGATATCTATTTCTCTGGTTTATTGTATGGCGTAGAGTTTGCCTGGATGACCTTAGTAAGTTTTTTGTGCTTACCATATTTCTTTTTGCCACAATCATTTCTCAGCTAGAGGAACCAGGTTACATGCTTTTTGTCACGTTTCTCATTGGGTTACGATGGCAGGAACAACAAGTAGAAAATTTGAAGCTATGGAAGCCATTCTGTAGTACACAGAAGATAGTAGTTAATTAGATGGCTAATATGGAGAAAATAGTAAATTATACAAGTGCCAGGTCTTTCTCCAGTTCTGAGCTGAGCCAGTCAAAGAGGTGATTGATTTTTTCTGGGAAGACAGCATAGAAAAAATTTGCTGCTACCAATTTTTGTCCTGCTGCACCCAGTTGTGTTCTTAGCCACTTGTTGTTAGCTAAATGCAGTAGACTTTGAGCAAATTGTTCGGGTAATGGTTCACTAAGTATGGCAACTTGGGAATTCAGAAGTTGTGTGTGTGTAGGCAGATTTGTCGCCAGAATTGGTTTACCACTATCTAGGTATGAATACAATTTTATTGATATATTGTTGCCTTTGATTCTTGGAGATACCAGTATGTCTGACTGCTGCAGGTAAATAGCAAGATGATGCGCTGGTTTTGGTTCTAGGAAATGAACGTACGGGATTATTCCCATTTTTTGGGCTTTGAAGTGGTATTTTGAAATATCAGAAGCTTCTCCTCCAATAATTACCAGATCAATATCCTTGGAAGATTTCAGGGCTACTGCAAAGCTTTCTAGGAGTAAATCAATACCCTGGTGGTTTTCGAGGCCACCAACATACATGACCAGTAAACCTGCAATTCCCAATTCATGCTTTAAATGATATTGCATAGCTATTTTTGACGTACTTTAGGAGAGAAGCCATTAATGAGTGAAGCGTCAGGAATAACAAATATACGTTTAGGCCGGTACTTCTGAATGTCTGTTGCTAAGGCATCGCAAACAAGTACCACAACCTTGGCATGCTTGATCGCAGCTCCTTCAAAAAAATTAAGCAAAGGTGTTATAAATTTAGTACAAGGATACTTATTGACTAGCTGCTGCACTAGGGACGAATCCATGTCATAAACATAAGGAATTTTAAGAAAAAAACGAATGATTATGGCAATATAAACAGACTCCTCAATTGCATGAATTAATTGATAGCGGTTCTTCAAAATTAGCTGAATGGTGAGGTAAAACATCAGTAAATCGCAAACAATCTTTTTCCAGGAGAAACTAGGGTAAATATTGAGAAGAAAAGGAATTCTAGGAATCCGATAAATCTGAACAGAGTCATAGTCAACATTGATTCCTTCAGCATAAGTAACCAGATCTACCTGTTCCTGGCGCTTTGAGAGAATCCTTAGGAGCTGATCTAAGGCAATGTGGGTTCCCTGCGGTTGGTAAAATGGTTGTGGTGCCAACATTAAAATGCGCATGCTTCATCCTCTTGCTCCATGAGCTTTAAAGTTACAGGTGAATCCAGTTGCTTAGTTGCTACAGCTTCCTACAACATAATTATTTACAATAATAAAATACAGATCTGAAGCAGCCTACGCCTTATGAAGCCAGCAAAGTGAGTAGTAGAAGCTTTAGAAGCAGTCTTAATATCTGCTGTTTTGGGAAAATGACGGGTCAAGGGAGTCATTAGAGCTAACCCCGACAGTTGTCAAATTTTATTTAATCGTGAGTATTTGCCTACTTATGCACTGCGTATAATATTGTATTACAAAACCTGTCAAGTGTTTTTATTCGCAACAAGTATCTTCAGTCAGGCTTTCCAAATGTCAGAACTCAAGGGAAACTGCTAAGATTTTTGCCTGATTTTACTGGTAAGTGCTGTGGAGACAGTGACAGTCGTGCTTGGTCTGAGAGGCTGCACCAGTTTGATCGACGATGCGTTAGACTTACATGTCCCTGGACTACCAAATAGTTAACAATTTCTGGTTTCTAGCCTTAAACGACACTTTTAGTGGCAAGGTTAATATGTTCAGATTGGATTTCCCCAGCAACTTGCCTATGACTGCTCACGAAACCTTTCAACAGTCTATTTACATCGACGCTTCCGTTTCAGTGGTAGAACATGTGATCACGGACCAGGTGCTGATGCATCGCTGGCTGAATCCAGTTCTGCGCTGTCAGCCTGTGGGAGTGTGGAGTACAAATTTAGGTAGTAAAAGTCAATTTGTGATTCAGGTGCCACTATGGCAACCAACGTTGTTGAGTACGGTAATTGAACGCCGCTCCGGGTTAATCGTCTGGGAGTTTGAAGGATTTTTTGTCGGGCGAGATTACTGGGAATGTCACCCGGAAAGCCATGGTACCCGGTTGCTGAATCGCTTTGAATTCCAGATCAAAAACCCTCTAGTGGCCTTTGGGTTTCATACCTTTGCCGTGAATTGGACCCGTCGGGATATGCAAGCCCAGCTACAACGGTTGAAGCAGGTAGCTGAACACATGGCCAGTCTAGAACGGGTTTCTGTAGAAAGCTGCTAGATAGAGGAGAGCCCTGGAGCCAATTGATGTTGTGGTACCCGTACCGTTAAAGCCTGAGGAATGACTCGAAAATGGGCCGGGGTATGGGTTGTCAGTTCTCCATCAGTATTGACCATGTGCGGTTTCCGGGTCCAGATAACAACTTCTCTGGCATGGAGTGTCCGTACCCCTGGCAACTCTCCCTGTCGTCCCTGGCTCATCGCTGGTAGCAGTGTAATTACCTGCCACCAGTGCTCTAATTCCAAACTGTAGATATCGAGGCGTTGGTCATCAATGGTTGCATCATGGGCGATCGCCAGCCCACCACCATAAAATCGCCCATTGCCAACGGCAATCTGCACTGTCTTAACTGGAATCACCTGGCCATCGGAGCGGATCTCAGCTTTGAAGGGTCGCGTTCTCCAGACGACCCTCATGGCGGTGACTCCATAAGCTAACACTCCCCAGCGACGCTTCGTTTCCCCGGTGAGTTCATGGGTAATGCGTGTACTGATGCCGACACTGGCAACATTCAGGAAATATTTTCCGTTGACCCAGCCGAGATCAATCTGACGGTTTTCTCCTGTTGCAAGAACCTCGCAGGCTTTGGGAACGGAATTGGGTACTCCCAGGGTCCGGGCCAGATCGTTAGCGGTTCCCAGGGGCAGAATTCCCAGGGGCAGTTGTGTTTCTACCAAACCTGCAAGGGCTGCATTCAGGGTACCGTCTCCCCCACCAACGATCACCAGGTCTACCTTATCTTGATGCCGGCAAATGACCTCCGACAGGTGCTGGGGATTGCGCACTGGCACTACAGTGAGTTCAAATCCTAATTCATAAAGCTGGGCAACTGCCTGTGCTCCTAAGCGTTGGCCCTGCCGGGAATGGCGATTAATGAGTAACAAAGCCCGCTGATGCATAAGAGGGTGCCAACTACGCTGGTATCCTCCCATAATCATGGCACACAGAGGTTTGTGACGCCTCATCCTGACAGCATTAATCGGTGCTGCCCTCATATTTCCCTCCAAAAAATATGCACCCCCCAGAGGAGTGCATGAATTTCAGGTTTTGGAGGTTTAAAGCACTACCCGTAAGGATTGACTGCTCATTTAAACGACTGTTTTTTGATTTTGCTGTACGTATTTGCGCTTCAGGATAGCCCCGATGCCTCCTGCGATCGCCAGCCCAAGAATAGTTGTAGGTTCGGGCACAGGTTGAGGTGGAGCAACAGGCTGAGAACCGGGATAGCCAGGTAATGCTGTCTCTGAATAAAAGACAACATAGTTTGACACATTCTTTGCTTGATTGTTATTAAAGTCAAACGGAGGATCGGTGAATGGAGTGGTCCAACTGATAGTGTTGTTGCCATACTCAAGGCCACCCAGTAAGAAACCAATCAGGTTAGTATCGTTGCCATCTTTAAAGACCACCATTGCACTGTTCCAGGTGTTCTGAACATCAAGAACAAAGCTGCCTGATTGGCCGACATCAGCTCCATCTTCTTCTTTAAACAATTGATGCCAGTTAGAATTGCCAAAGAAACCATCGTACTGGAAACCAGTCTTAGTAGGATCAACGTCATTGACGAGGGATTCAGTGGCCTGAAGGCTATTGTTATTAGGGGTGAGATACTGACATCCAACATCTCCTGACACAGGACCTGAAAGACAGTTATTTAAGGTGTAGCTGGCCGACGACTGAGGGGCTTTGGCAGATGAATTTAAGTTAAATGCATGGGCTGGGGAAAAAGCAGACAGTGTTAGTAAACTAGCCCCTGTAACGAGCGCAGAAGCGAAACAGGATGTAGCCGCCTTAGAATTAGGAAATAATTTTTTTTCTAAATGTCGCATCAGAGGTTTTCTCAAAACAAAAAACTTGGATTACCCCTATAG
>CAZGHV010000039.1:0-7184 GCA_964525705.1 uncultured Candidatus Saccharibacteria bacterium
CATTATCTAGATTGTATATTAAAAGCTTAAGTGCTCCTAAAGTAATCTAGACCCAAGATAATATCTCTAGAATACATGTGATAGGTGAATGCTGTCAACGGTTCGGCGGTTTAGCCTTCACTACAAAGAATTAGCGCCCACAAAATCTCTCTTACCACCAATAAGCATTAAAGTCTCTTGAACCATTAGCTCTACAACAAAAGAATCACGCCTCCTTCTACGCAGCTCAAAGTCGGAACGGCTTAACACAGTGTAATGTATCTCTCTTTGCAGTTTGTGTTCCTCTGCTTCAATCAATCCTGCCAATTGCTTAAGGTCTACTTCACCTACCACTACCAAGTCTACCTTGTGAGTGCCATAGGCTTGCCCATAAACGAATTTTTGCGTAAGTAGTGCAAAATCAATTTCTCCCAACTTCTTCTGCATTGTGACAATCTCTCCTCCGAGCCCAAAGGTCTTGTGTACAATTCCCAGCAGTTCTGGGAAGAAAACAAATTCTTTATTCAAACGAAAGTTCTTGCGATTACCTCGTTTTTCAGCAATTACAAGCTTGATTTCCTCCATCCTGGTGAGCTCACGCCGCACTGCGTTTATCTCCTCATTGAACTCCCGTACTGCTCCACGCAAATGTATGGAACGATCTGGGTTTTGAAAGAAATACTTCATCGCCTTGATACGCACCTTGGAGATAAACAATTGATCCAAATACTTGCGTGGGTTGTTATTCATCACAAAATTATTAATTTATCTCAAACTTCTTGAACGTTAAAACAACATCGTAAAGTTAATTACAGAACTCAAGTACTCCGCTTTCACATTAGCAGAAAGCCCTCAGAGCGAAGTAATTCAGCCTCAAACCGGGCAATTTTATTTTTTTAGTCCCGCCTTCTCCTTTACCTCTTTTATTACCTCCTGTGTGAGTTTCGTGTCTTTTTCTAGAATCTCTTTCAAGCCTTCCCTACCCTGCCCCAGATTCTCACCTTTGCGTTTAAACCAAGAACCCGCCTTTTCTATCACGCCATATTTTACTGCAGCATCTATCAAGCTAGACGCAGCATCTATTCCTTTACCGTTAACCATATCAAATATTGCTTCTCGGAAAGGAGGCGCCAACTTATTCTTCACAACCTTCACTCGCACCACATGCCCCAACACTTCTTCACCACTTGTAATTTTCTCCGTGCGACGAATATCCATTCGCACCGACGCATAGAATTTAAGCGCATTCCCTCCAGTTGTTGTCTCCGGGTTCCCAAACATTACGCCTATCTTCATCCTCAATTGATTAATGAAGATAACTGTCGTGTTTGTTTTACCTACTATCCCTGTAATTTTTCGCAAAGCTTGACTCATCAATCTAGCTTGCAGACCCATATGTGCATCGCCCATCTCGCCCTCAATTTCTGCCTTTGGGGTGAGGGCGGCAACCGAGTCGACTATAACTAGATCCACAGCTCCAGAACGCACCAAGGTTTCTAGTATTTCCAGAGCCTGCTCTCCATAGTCTGGTTGAGATATGAGCAAATTTTCTAAATTTACCCCTATCGCTTGGGCATAGACAGGATCAAATGCATGCTCAGCGTCTATAAAAGCTACTACCCCTCCAGATTTCTGCGCTTCTGCAGCTATATGCAGACTGAGAGATGTCTTACCGGATGACTCCGGACCATATATCTCAATTATCCTACCCCTGGGAACGCCGCCCACCCCAAGAGCAATGTCCAGGGATATTGCACCCGTAGAAATCACGTCCATTTCCTTCACTTTTTGGTCAGCCATCTTCATAATTGCCCCATCTCCAAATTGCTTTGTGATTTGCTGCAAGGCGGCATCTATTGCCTTTGTGCGATCATCTGATTCTGCGGCTGGTTTAGTACTCATCTTATTTAGAAATTAATATATCTAGTTATACTATCACGACCTTCAAAAATATTTCTTAAATAGTGTGGTAATTGTACGCTGAGCAACTAATTTGCGCAACCCACTACTACAAGTATATCATATATTGCTTCACCACCCAGCCTTCTTGACCATCTGGTAGCCGTATTTTTATCCAGCCAGTGCCAGTATCATCAATTACAAAAAATCTTTCACCAGTCGACACTCTGGCAATTTCTCCCGACTCTACGTATGGTGCTGAGCGTACACGGATCCAACCAAACTCTGGTGCCCCCACCTCCACAATTGTGCCACTAGGTCTTTGCACATTCAACGTGATCGAGAATTCCGTTCCCGAAACAGCCACACCCCCTACAGTTTTGAGTGAAAAATTCTCTGTCTCTGGACGTACAGAAATAGGGACGTTCAGTCTAAATCCATACTCTTGCTCCTTACCGGGCAGCAGAGCGCCAGACTCTGAAAGCAATCTGAATTGAGAAGTGCTGGGCCAGAACTCGGGCAAGTAAAACTTGCTAGTGCTGCCAGCGTATGTGCCCAATAACTCTGTTAAGGTTCCTGGGTATATCCCAAAACCTCCTGTATTCTTGAGTGTAAGGCTCCCTACCACCGTTTCTCCTGCTTGCACAGGGTCTGCAGTTACAGAAAGGTTGACAATCTCAACCTGGTACTGTTTGGGGATAGGTGTGTAAAATGGGCGAATTTTTTCCACCAGATTGCCCAAACTTGTTTGCCATAGCCCAAAGACCTGCTCTCTTTCTATAACTACAGTCTCAGCCTCATCATTTCGCACATAGCGCACAGTGGCTATTTGTATTTTATCTAAAGGAATACTGTGCCGGTTGCACAGATCAATCACCAGCGTGCTCATAGCTTCCTCAGATCTAGGATCAAACGCATTATCGCTTTTTCCAGCAAGGTAACCTATTACCAATGCACTCTCGCCGATACCGGCGATATTTATCTTACGCTCTTCACCCCCGGAGTTACCAGCATAAACCTCTCCAGTTTTTGATACCGTATAATGAAAGGGTATGTCTGTAAAACCTGGGCGTGCGCTATTTGCGATGGAATAATAAAAGATCCCCCTGTACCAATCCTCATCGCGAATTGGCACCTTGGTTTCTGGAGGAAAGAGGGGTACGATTACGATTTGAGTAGGGAGACTGTATGACTCATCTTCAATAATAATTGCTTTGTCCAGCTTGAGCTGCTGCAAATTCTGCACCTGCGCTGACGCTGGAGTGGGCAGGAAAGCAAGAGCAGCAATCAAAAACACTGCAAACACTTTATAAATTATTCCAAATTTGGGCATCAGATCCATTATACACGCTCACCAACTAAGCAGATAGAGCATCAAGCCACTGCGGGAGTCCAGCTTACCCTGCTTAATGCTTAAATCCAGTCTGAGCAAGGCATATGCAAGACGGCGGATTTTGTCGAGATCGTATTTAGCAGCCCGGGTCCGCAGTTTGCGTTTGGCAAACTCTGGGAGCTTAACAGCCCGGTCACCGCCCAGCTTATAGATCGTAAGCAGAGATAGCTCTCGACTCAACATTGTGAGAATATATTGAGTAACATCTTCTCGTGTAAGCATCGATTCTAGCTGACGCCAATTGTCTACCCCTTTGCCCAACGTATCTATTAATTCCCAAATACTGCTTTGCAGAGAACCTGCGCAGACCTGCTTTACAAGCTCTGTAGTCACCATTCCTCCCTTCGCCGCCAAGTAATATTTTCTTAGCTCGGAGGTCACTCCCCATTTGTCCATACCCACTTCTTGCATAATCAGATCAGTCACTCCTGACTGTAATTTTATTCCTACAGATTTTGCCCAAATTCCGATCCATTTAGAAAACTCAGCGGCATTGGGAAGGTTATACTCCACCAGTAGATTGGCACTTTCCAGGCCCTTCACCAAGCTACTACGTCTATCAACCTTGTCATCATGCCAGAGCACCAAGTTGTGTTTATATTTTTGAATATCCAGCTTCTGCAGGAAACTAGACAACTCCCGTTCTGCAAGCGGTCTTTTCAGTAGAACAACCGCCGGCTGTGACCACAAATTACAACCTTGGAGTGCAAGCTGGAATTCGGAAACAGGTGGGGCATCCATAACCCTCAGCTCCACAGATCCAACCGCTAGTTCTGCAGCTTTTTGTTTGGCAGCTTGGTAAGACTCAAACGTATCACTCCCCGCGTAAAACATATGGAGAACAGTAATATCTTTGCTCAAAACTACCTCAAAATCCCTTCCAAACCGGTGGACACGTCGACTTTGATTAACAAATCATTTTCAGTAACCTGAACCGACGTCACTTGGACATTATCTGGCAGTGGCAAGAACAAACCCACTAAGTCTAAACTTCCACCTCCACTGATATTAAAGGCAGAAAGTAACAAACTTTGAAGAGCTTGTGTGACAAATTGCGGCAATGGTATACGTTCTGTTCCTATGTAACCCACAGCACCAGTACCATTTTCGGCGATGATCAGCTCTAATATCAACCAGAGTGGGATATCACTACCCTCTTCTGCATTCCGGAAAAATCTTACCCTTCCCGGACGCAGATCTACAAATGCCCCTGTCAATGCATTACTTGCATCTGGTGTGTTAAGCAGGGCAAAAAGTTGTTGCTCAGAAATAATTAACACATTTTCCCCCACTTCAAAATCCTCCAATTCTGCCTCAAGTAGCTGGATCGCTTCTTCTCTATCCATCTGCTCAGCGTATTCAGGCTGAACGAGCCCGGCATTTAACCACTCCTTGAGCGGAGTGTAAATCGCCGGAGGTTTCTGAGTAATCAACCACACAAAGAAAACAATCCCCAAGATGAGAGCTACCAAAAAACTCATCCCCAAACACCGGCAATTAAAAAGATATCTCAGACAACCAGGTCGTTTCTTTTGGGGCTCAAAGCCACGTGCGTATCGGGCTGGCACCTTGTCAAAAAGCTCACCATTGTTAGTAACAGAGTCGTTTATAGAATTTGTGAAAGGTGCAGCTAGCTTCCCCTCACTGCTTACCCCATTGTCAGCACTTGCAGACATCATATTTAAAGGACGATCACTCATACCACCATTATACAAGAGGGATGCTGGAAAAACTAGGAGATGCGTACTCCTCCTATGCGAAATACAGGGTTGAGAAAACGCCTCAAAATCCTCAGATCTTCTACCTGCAAAAGCAAACATAACAGGTAGTAAACCATAAAACTGGTGACCACTGTAATCATTGTAAGTATAAGTAAGTTTACAGTTGTCGACCCTACAAAACCCCGTTCTGCGTCAATCGGCAATGCCAACTTATCCCAAGTCTTATACATAAAATACATCAATGCTGCCATAGTCCCCGCAGGTAACAGCTTCACAGCAATGCCCCCCAGCATATCGCGCATGGACATTCGCACTACATGTTTGTTTACAAGCCAGAGTAACATTGCAAACTCCAGAATATAGACAATACTAGCAGCCAAAGCCAATCCCCCCACAGCGGCCCTCCCCTCTGCACGCTCAAATAAGTACCCTATTGCAAAAGGAATTTCTGTTATGGAGAAAACATCGGAGTGACTAAAAAGATTGGAGAGCATATATGCCAAGTTAACAAGCACCACAAGTGCAAAAATAGAGATAACCAATGGAGTGATCGTGTTTTTTGCTACATAAAATACTCTGTACAAGAACCACTTGAGAGCAGCGAATATCATTCCTACAGACCAAAACAATAGCACCCAAGCAACAATTGCGGTGCTCTCTCTGTCAAACTCAGTGCCTGGCAATAATCCATATACCAAACGAACCAAAGGCAACCGCAAAACCATCATAGTTATGACGAATGGCAAAGCCAAGAAAACTATTTGGTTAACAGTGCGCACAATCAAAGCGCTCATCTGCTCTTTCTCTTTATTTGCATACAAGCTAGCCAGAGTGGGAAATGAAGCCACAGCAAAGGTATATCCAAAAATTGTGGGGATCACCATAGCCAAAGAGTTGGCGAAATAAAATGCAGACAGCGAAATCCTGCCCAGACCTCCGGCGATAAAGTCGCTGGTGGTAAAACCTATCTGCTCCGATGCCAAAGCGAAGGTGCGAGGCAAAGATATTCTGAAGAGCTTCCTCACTTGAGGATCCTCTGTGTTAATAACAGGTTGATAACGCAGCCCTACATGCCGCGCCAATGGGATTTGAATAAGCAGGTGTAGTAGAGAGCCTATCAGTACCCCCACTGCCAGCGCCCAAGGGCTTTGGTTTGTGATAGGTATAAGTATAAAAACTCCAAATATTCTTCCCAAATTATAAAAGAGCGGTGCCAACTGTGGCACCAGGAAACGTTGATAAACGTTTAGCCCACTAGTAACAAAAACACTCAAACCCAAAATCAACATTGGCAGCATCATAAATCGCATCATTGCTACTATTGTGACGATGCTTTCTGCTGACAATGGCTCTGTGGGTCGCATCACATATTCAACAATCAATGGAAACAATTTATCTGCAAACAAGATAATTCCGGCAGTTACAAGCGCAAATATCAATAGTGACACATTTATCACTGTGTTATAAACACGCAAAAATCTTTCCTTGCCGTGCTTCTCTTTCACTTCCACAAATATAGGGATCACAACTGCACCCACTGCACCCACAAGTAAAATGTTTGCTAGGAGCTCTGGGAAAGTACTGGCAAGCAGAAATTCATTGAGCGCAGAAGACTTGGTTCCTAATTGTGCCGCTGCCAGCAATGTAAACATCTGACCTGTAATTTTGGTCAAAATAGATGGGATCATTAGCAAGCCAGCCACTTTCAGGATCTCTGTTTGCTCTTCTACCAGAATTTCTCGCAGAGTTGAAAATGTTGTTTTGACTCTTTTTGTCATATCACAATGGTAATTTCATCAGATGCCCCATCCCAGCAAACCTACACTTAGACCGATTGATAACCCCCAGAATAACTGCTGCCAAGTATGCTTTTTTAACTTGATTCTAGACCAAGATATGGGAAGTAGCAGAACATAACCCATTGCCCAGAAAGGTGAAAGGAAATGGGCAAGTAAAGTGAGCCAAAATGCATACATACCCATATGGACACTTGCCTTATCAAAATAATACGTTATGACGTAGAATGCTGAAAAAAGAACACTAGTGAGCATACTGAGATCAAACCAAAAAGGCTGTAGAAATATTTGAGATCCAAATATGAAAGAACAAATCGCATAACTTAAAGCTCCCACCAGAAACACAGGGGTCCGATCATTACGCTCAGGCTCAAGTAAACTCTTGCCCCCTCGCAG
>CAZGHV010000040.1:0-7173 GCA_964525705.1 uncultured Candidatus Saccharibacteria bacterium
GACCAAATGTTTTCCGGATTGCTGGGCATCGGAGAAAAACTGGAGGGACTGCAAGAAAAGGTGGGGGCACGCACATTTGTGAGCTTTGAAGTTGTAGCTTTTAAGGATAAGATTAAATTTTTTGTAGTTTGTCCGAAAAGGATTGCTACACTTGTGGACAGGCAGATTAATGGCGCATATCCTACCGCTCAGATAGATACCGTAAAAGAGTACAACCTGTTTCCAGAAGACGCTCAGGTGGCCTGGGCGAGTTTGAAGCTTGATCGAGAGAACATGATCCCTATTCGCACATATGAGGAGCTAGCGGTGGATGCTTTGTCTACGCTCACTGATGCAATGAGCAAACTGCGAGAAGGTGAGTCTGCGGGTTTCCAGCTAGTGATTTCTCCTGCAGGTGCAGAGTGGAGAAATGATGCCAAGAAGTTTGTAGAAGATATGCGTAAACCAGATGAAGAAGGGAAACCAAAGAAAAAAAAGATTAATGATGATACGCTTTCTTCCATAGAGCGCAAGGCCGAAAAAAGTGGTTTCTTTGCCGATGTGCGTTTGGTAGCTGTGTCGGAAACCTCTGCAGAGGCAAAGCAGCACCTTACGAATATGCTGAGTACCTTTGACCAGTTTACAAAGGAGGCAGGTAACAAATTTACAAAGAATAAGAATGTGAAGACATTTGTTTCCGACTTCATTTACCGTGTGCCTAGGGAGACCATGGTTTTAAATACTGCTGAGCTGGCTACTTTGTTTCATTTCCCAAATAAAGACATACGTACACCGCACATTCAATGGTTGCTGTCTAAGGATGCCCCAGCAGCAGATTTTGTCACCAAGGAATATGCTCCAGGGAATATGTGGCTGGGACAGAATAACTATCGTGGTCAAGTGAAGGATATCTTCATCAAACCAGATGATAGGTTACGGCATATGTATGTGATCGGTCAGACTGGCTCTGGTAAAACTAAATTTATTGCTGGGCAGTGTATTCGGGATATAAAAGCGGGTAGAGGAGTTGCTTTTATTGACCCTCATGGTAGTGATACTGAGCTTATCCTGCAGCAAGTGCCTCCAGAGAGGGTAGAGGATGTGATTTATTTTAATCCTTCGGACACTGCAAGGCCGGTAGGGTTAAATATGCTTGAATTTTACAGCCCAGAGCAAAAAACCTTTGTCATTAACGAACTTTTAAATATATTTGATAAGCTGTATGACCTCCGTACAACAGGTGGCCCGATATTTGAGCAGTATCTGCGCAATTCGGTCCTCTTGCAGATGGAAGATGTAGAGTCTGGCAACACTTTGATGGAGGTTTCACGAGTACTTGCAGATAGCGGATATCGTAAATATAAGTTGTCAAAGGCCACAAACCAGGAAGTGATTCAATTCTGGACAAAGCAGGCAGAAAAGGCAGGCGGCGATGTATCATTGCAGAATGTAGTACCATACATTACGTCCAAGCTGACGAGTTTTGTGGCAAATGACATCATGCGCCCGATTATAGCTCAGCAGAAGTCCACTATTGATTTTCGTTGGGCGATGGACAACAAGAAGATAGTCCTGGTTAATCTTTCAAAAGGAAGAATCGGCGATTTAAATGCTTACCTGCTAGGAATGGTAATCGTTGGGAGGATTCTAGCTGCTACTCTGAGCAGAGAAGAGATTCGTGATGAGAAGCAGCGTGTTCCCTTCTATCTCTACATTGACGAGTTCCAAAACTTTCTCACAGATTCAATTGTAACGATTCTTTCTGAAGCGCGTAAATATGGTCTGTCTCTGAATATTGCACACCAGTTTCTCGGTCAGCTTAACCGTAGAGGAGGGGACACTATGATCCGGGATGCAATATTCGGAAACGTAGGTACCAAGGTAGTGATGCGAGTAGGCATTGAAGATGCTCAGATGTTTGAAAGAGATTTTGCCCCAGAATTCAATGCCGCTGATTTGGCAAAGCAACCAAACCAGCATGCATACGTGAAGTTGCTTGTGGACGGGCAGTATCCACCACCTTTTTCTATAGTTACAACCTACCAGAATTCTCCGTACTCGCAGATAGCACCCGCAAACAAAGAGCTGGCAGAAACGATAAAGCAAATATCCAGATTGAAGTATGGCAGGGATAGAGAAATTGTTGAACGAGAAGTTAATGATCGGGCAAAATTTGTAGCTGAAGTAAAAGAAGACAGCAAAGGGATGTTTGGTGGGGGAGGCTTTCCATTTTAGCTAACTTTTTCAGCTCTCCAAAACGCCTGCAGTTGACATTTTGCTTGATAGAAGCTGAAATATTTCATTAAATAGATTTTCACTGAGGTGTATATCCTTAGCTGGCAAGTTGAGTGCAGCGACTTCTCTAGCTTGAATGTCTGTTATTTGGCGGAGCAACCTGGGAAATAGGATCTGAATAAGGCTCCAGTGCTTATGCAGCGCTTGTGACAGCATCTTTCTGGGATTGTCGATTGGTATTTCTTTTATTATTAAATCCTCCCAAGCTGGTCTCATAAACAACTCCCACAGGAAATTGCTTAGTGTTTGCATATTATTTGCGGGGTCGATTAAGGATCCTATCATAGCCACCGATTGAGCCCGTTTTTCTAAATATGCCTTCATTGGCTCTATTAATTCTTCCTGGTAGCCAGACTCCTGGTAGTCCATGTAACCATTTTCTTTTAATGCGATAATTGTAAGAAGCTCTGTAATGCTTTCATCCTGAATGTAGTTTGCATGTAGGGCTTCGTGAAGAATCACGTGAAAGAGATCTGCATCTGTACCCATCCACAGAACCATGGGATTAATGAATACTTTGCCTGGGTCGCTGGGATTGTAGTAGCCTCCTATGTTTGTGCCCTGTAGCCTCAAATCAAAGAAGATCTTTGGCATTTTGTGCTCTTTTTTTAGCTCCGAACCAAAGGTGTTTGATTTCTCTGACTGTGCCTGGATCGTTTCGCTCAGACTTCTTTCAACCTTGCCTATAACTGCTGTATACCTTCTTTCTATATTTGAATTGACTCCACCGAAAAGCCCTAGCAATACATCAAACGTGACCACACTTCCTGGTGCTTCTCTGTTGATATTGCTGACTATTTCTACTATAGGTTTCATTTAAGTATTTTGCTCACTGTAAGGTATAACGTATCTATTTGGATTATATCACTCATGCTCGTTTTATTATTAGCTCCTGAGTCCCAAAATGAGTACAAACAGGCGAGGGTTTGTTTTGAAAGTGGTATGATAATTTATGAATTAGCTATTGTTATAGCGACATTAACCCGAATTGAGCCGTGTTGCTTCATATTAAGCATATTGCCGTGGTAAAATCTGCGCAGCAGAGGACGCTTTTATTGTGGAATCAGAATCTGTTGATGGATAATTATGTGGAGGCTCATGAATGCGGGGGTGAAGTAGGGAAAATTCGGTTGCAGGGTACGCCAGTAGCTCAGGTGGTTAGAGCACCGTTCTTATAAAGCGGGGGTCGGTGGTTCAAGTCCACCCTGGCGTATTTTGTGACCGAAGAGGGGAGGGGCATTCAAGTTTTTGTTGATGTTGAATACCGTATTCCGCCCAGTTATAGGTAGCACATTTGTGGGGTATGTTTGCTGCTGTTTTTACAGCTCTACACAACTGCGAGTTTTGTGATCCCGTTTGGGGAGTAGTCTTTTCCCAGCATTGATAAGTACTTTGAGGTGGTTACTTTGCTGCGATGACCTACAATTTGCCCCACTAAGTCTATAGGCGTCCCAGCTCTTAACTGAGAGACCACAAATGTATTACGCAGGTCATTTACGCAGGCATCGGTTATTCCGGCCTTGTGCATGGCTCTGTCTATAGAGCTGCGGATATTGCGAATGGCGATGTGTTTCCCGTCTCTAGTAGCAAACAGAGGATGATTATTGTCACTTAGGTCTTTCTGCCCTTGCATATATGTTTTTAGCTCTTTCTGAGCCCTTTCATTTAAAGGGACTTCACGTGCTGGGACTGAGGAGAATCCGCAAATTGATATGTAGGGAAGTGGTGCAGATAAATGCACATCTCCTACTGTTAACCTTGCAAGCTCCCCTATGCGGATACCTGTCTGCTTCAACAGTTCTATCATGGTATACAACCGAGGGTTGCCTCGACTTACTTCTCTGAGTGCCAATAATTCTGGCTGGGAAAGTATGCGAGGTGGTTTCTGGGTGTATCTGGGGTGAGCCACTTTTTCTGCAGCATTCCCGACCACTTTTCCCTGAAGTGCCAGAAATCGAAAGAAAACCCGGAAACTATTTAGCTTGCGAGATATTGTTTTGGGGCTCAATGCATATTGCTGAGTGAGTTTGTCTATGGCTTGGCTGAGAAGGATCTCAGTTGCGTTCTTTAGTTTGTCTACCGGGATTATCTCTAGCAACTGACTGACATCTTTTGCGTAGGCTATGATAGTAGCAGAAGATTTCCCTTCCTGTTCAAGGTAGTGTCTAAATTCAGCTTCCAATCTTGTACTCATCTGTGGTTATGCATGTATAATGGATTGGGTGTGGCTTTGGCAGCGATTTGATATTAACATGTGCTGTACAATCGGTCAAAGTTACAGGATACTTGAAATATGGGAGATCAAGCGCAAAGTCAGAAAAACTATTGGGTGGGTGTAGTGGCAATTATCTGCTTTGGTTTGCTGATGGCTTTTAACCTGTGGCGGGCTCTGGACAATGCTGGAAACAGTTTGGGTGTCTACCAATCGGAGCAAGCATCTTTGGCTGCATTGCAAGAGCAGAACGAATCGTTGCTAAATGAGTTGCGCTACTACCAGTCGTATGAGTATAAGCGAATTTATGCAAGAGATAACTTGCGAATGGCAGAGCCGGGAGAGAAGCTGTATCTGGTTGTAGATACTACACCAGCTTACTATACTCCAGATGAGGAATTTGACCTATTTGCTGCTCAGGATTTTGCTTCTTGGTGGGGAATGCTTTTGTGGGAGTAGAAATCTAGGGCTTCTCTGTGCTAATATCCATTGAGGTCTTTAGGCAAGTTATAAAGATGAATGGACGCGGGGTAGAGCAGTGGCAGCTCGTCAGGCTCATAACCTGAAGGTCGTTGGTTCGAATCCAACCCCCGCAAAATATTTGAGTTGCGGCTGCATTAACAGGTTTGGTTTCCCCCCTAGATTATTTGAGAGTATTTAAGTGGTGGGCTAGCACAGGTGAGTGACTGGATGTAGTATTAGCTGCTGTAGAGGGAGACCTTAGGCTCCAGTAAGCTGGAGATCGCTAAAGATCAATGCCAGTGGGACTCCCAATGCCTTGCCTAGCTTCTCAATCAAACCTAGGCTGGGGTTTTTTGTTGCATTTTCTATCATGCTGAGATACGTGGGCGTAATTCCCACCTTCACCGCCAGCTCCTTTTGGCTAATGTCTTTTGATATTCGGATGACACGAATGTTTCTACCTGGATGCATGGCTTAATTTTATAGGTGTTGCCGCTATAGTGTCAATGTGCTGTTGTGTGGCAGCCTGATGGGGTAGTAGGTCGGGAGGGAAAAGAAGGGCTCATTCGGACATTCGGACACTGTGTCCGAGTGTCCGAAATGACTGTCTCTTCCACAGCGCAACTCTCAGCTAGTTTTACGAGGGCAGCTTCTTTAAATTTGTGAACAAAGGTGAGTACTAAGTCTGCCTTGCTTTATTTAACTGGAAGTTAATAAAGTTAAACTGGGAAGCCCTTACCTGTAAAAGCCTAAACTGTGTTATTATTACGGAGGAAGACGGTGCATTTCTGCATCATTAATGTAAGCTATGCCAGGGTAGCTCAGTAGGTTAGAGCACAGGATTCATAAACCTGAGGTCGGCAGTTCGATTCTGCCCCCTGGTATATGTCAAAACATAATTATGAAAACAGCAAACAACAACAAAAAGCCATCGAAAGTTACAAAATCTGTGCGAGTTTTGCGGATTAATATTAGCCCGCTGTTAATAATAGTTTCTTTGCTGTTATCGGTATTCTTAATATCTGCATTAATGAATGGAGGTCGCAGTGTCACAAACATATCTGTGGATCAATTCGTTCAAGGTCTGAAGAATAATGATTTTTCTCAGGTGCAGATCCAAGATACAGGAGAGATTTTGGCTCAAGAAAAGTATTTCTTGCAAACAACAGTGGGAGAGGGAGATGAAATTGAAGTCCCCGCCGATACAAAGGTGATGTCATTGGGAGCGGAATTGAAAGAAAGTAGCCTTGCGGACTTGATTCAGAGTTTGGGCAATGTAGATCCACTCCAACAATTGAGGCAAGCGTTATCGCAGGGGGTAGATAACACTGTGAAAGAGATAGTGGTGGGGGATGGTTTTGTGCTTGCCCGCACAGCAGGATTAAAAGCTCAGGATATTTTTGTGCGTAACGTGACAGAGGCGGAGTGGGAACAGGCTTTGTCTGCCAATGCTATCAATCTACTGGAGCAAAACGTAGTGACTACTTATGTGCGTGCTGCTGGTAAAACGGTGGATATTGCCAGCTTCAGGCAATATGCATCACGTGGTGATTTTGTGGCAGTCTATGAAATAAATGGTAGTGTGTATGGTAGGTTTGCAGACAGCCAAATTGAGACTTTTTCTATACAGTGGGATGGGGGGATAGACTCGTTTGCAGCGGCTTTACAGCGTGAAGATATTAGTCTTGCTGCAGAAAATTTCCGGATTGGGACAGTAATTGTGACATCTATAAACTGGGGTGATGTGATCTCGTTGGTGACGTTGGTGGGATTTGTGATACTAGGGTTCTTCTTATTCCGTGGTGTTCAAGGTTCTGGAAACAGCTTGATGCGTTTTGGACAATCAAAGGCACGCATGTTCTGGGGAGTGAAGCCAGACGTTACATTCAAAGATGTCGCAGGGATAGATGAGGCAAAAGAGGAGCTAGCAGAAATTGTGGATTTCTTAAAACATCCAAACAAATTTCTGAAGTTGGGAGCGCGGATCCCCAAGGGTGTGTTGATGGTGGGGGCTCCAGGCACAGGGAAAACTTTATTGGCGAGAGCAATAGCTGGTGAGGCAGGTGTACCTTTCTTTCATACATCTGGTTCCGAATTTGAAGAGATGTTGGTAGGTGCTGGTGCTTCACGGGTGAGAGATTTGTTTGAAAAGGCCAAGAAGGCGGCTCCAGCCCTTATTTTTATCGATGAAATTGATGCTGTGGCCCGGAAGCGTGGGACTACGG
>CAZGHV010000041.1:0-7110 GCA_964525705.1 uncultured Candidatus Saccharibacteria bacterium
TTAATGAAAAGGTTTTAATTGAAACGAAATCGGGAATTGTTCAAGGCCTTGTATATTCTCAAGACTCTGTATAAATTGAAAGGTATAGTGCTCCACCTGTGAACGGGTCTCCACCAGGAATTGCGCTGAACGGATCCCAGGGAGAGGCCTGGATGGAACCAGAGTTTGTCATTTTTGGATCTCCGAAACCAATATGAGTTATCCCTTGTGAAGAAAGCCACTCTCCTACCCACTGTGTGAGGATGGGATCTGTGAATAGGTAAAAAGGTAAGCCTACGAGTAGTGTTCTATTATCATGTGTGATTCCAACTCCCCAAATGGGGTCTTTAGCTCCGACACTAGCTAGGCGACTGCTTTGCATTGAGTCGATAAATTCTTTAGTTTATTCCTCCTCCTTCGGTTGCGTAGTTTAGAACATTTATGCATGCTTCGGGTGGATTTGATTGTAAGTAGATTTGCTTCAGAAGCTGCTTGATGTGTTGTGTATTAAGTCCGGATAGTTGTTGCAACAGTAAAGCTGCTATGAGTACGTATAGAATCGCAGACTGCAAATGGCTATTCTCTTGGTTTCTAATTATGTCAAGCATTTGAGGCGATTTTAACATGGACATGCATGAGTGGAAGTGGCTCTAGGATTTAGAGATAACTTAATCTCTTACTATTCTTCTCATTTTGATCTAGGATAGAATGTTCTGTCCCAGATTTGTACCTAAACTCTGTCTAAATTCTTGGGAAATTGACAAACTTCTGATTGCTGAATCGAATTTCTGCCCCAAAACTATTTCTGCAGGGAAAGAAAAATTTACAACAAGCTGGCTCAATAATATAATGGAGATATAGCAAATAAGACGCGTGATAGAAATTCTAAATCTTTTCTCTGAACCACAGCAAGTTTTACTGCAGGCCTTGATTTCTAAAGAAAACATATACGGTGTTTTAACATATGCAGAGATAAATGCTCTATTTCCGCATTACGCACCTATAACTTTGCATGGGTTTGTGCACGGTATAAATAAGGTGCTTGCCGGTATGGGTAGTGTGTGGAGAGTTGGATTTGATAACCATAGCGGTGGACCAAACTCGCTAGGCTTGGGTATCATTATGCAGGGAGTTGAAGATGGAGGCTACGAAGCTCTGGAATCGCGTCTGCGAAAAAAACTGCTGGAGCAAATTGCAGCACATATAGCAGATCAAATACTTGATTGGAAGGGAAGTGACTATATACAGGCATACCCGCTGGAAATCGATAATGGGAAATACCCTTCTCCCAAAATAGTCATTGTGAAGCTGGGGTCGGCACTATATTTTATGATTTGTACGTCGCAGGAGCAGGTAAATACACTTTGCACACTGGCTACTTGTGGTGGATACATTGATGCTGTGTTGTATGAGCTGCAAAATAATGAATCTGTCAAATTATCGGGGCAAGTGTCGGCAATAAACAGTGCTGCTGCCTCAGCAGGAATAGATACATTCTTGGTAGCCGCTCGCCCTGTAGGCTATCGGCTAAATGAAGTGCCACGTGCTAGACTAGATTATATCCTCTCGGAATTCAAAAACAAGAGGCTTTCAGATCTCGGAGAAAGTCTTAATGGCTCTGGAACTCAGCTAAGAAATATCAAAACTTCTCGATTGAATCTCTGGAAGTTGGAACCCCAAAATCGATTCAAATACTCATTGCGCAGACTGCCGAATTGGTTAATGTCACGCCGAGCAAGTCTTACCCATATCTGCTGATGTGGCAGCATGGAGGTGGGGAAATATACGCAGTCGAGATCACAGAGATAGAACGAGATATCCTCATTCAATTTAGTACTAGCATTACTTTGAAGCTCATGGGTAATGAAAAAGAGTGTGACAGTATGCGTAATAGCTTTATATCGCTGGTTAAACGTATAGCAGCTAGATATCCTAACATCGTACCTGGTACTGGGGTTGCATCTAGGGATCAAGTGGTATTTCCAATTGTGGCAAAAAGTTGCCATCCCGAGGCATAGGTGATAAATTTACTCCGTGGAGAGTATTTCAAAGAAACAAAAAGACGACGAGAAACGAAGCCGCCAGAAAAAGCTGCTTTTTCTGTTGTTAATACTTTTGCTACTCTGGGGAACTTGTTGTCTTGTAGTACTATATTTAATGGCAGGTTTGGCGAAAATCCCGGGTTTCATCTCGTTTCAGGAGTCTCAATCTGTAGTTACAAGCAGCAGCGAAGGCGCTGTGACAGATTATCCTACATCGTCGTCTCCCATATCCACTACAATATCTACTTCAACTGCTAGCACAGCGCCTGCACCAGAGCCGATACGTTGCACCCCAGGGGAGTCACAAAGATATTGTGTGGACTGTAACTTGCTCAAGATCGTATACTTGAATGCAGACTGCTCACTATCGGAAAACTATGTGACAGATTATGCATGTAGTAATCTCTGCCCTCCTCCACCTGCTACTTCTCAGCCACCCATAGACTGGATACCCGGTCCTACATAGGCTATTATATCCTTGTATCAAACATATTTTTCGGGTAGGTGTTGGTCTTTGCTAGGTACTGTTCATGCCGACTTAATACTTCCCCATAGCAGAACTTGCGGAGGCTTTAGTTGCTAGTGATTATCTGATTGATGGTTTCGATGAGCATGCTATGTTCATCTGCCGGAAATCTCTCTAGGGAATAGCGAATACCGGGAATTGTTTTGTTGCCAATCTGTGCCCTATTCTCAACTCCGATACGCAGCCGGTAATAGTTTTCTGTGCCGAGGTGCTGATTAACGGAGGCGATGCCATTATGCACCTTTGGGCCGTGGCCAAATTGTAATTTGTAGCTTCCAAGCTGGATGTCCATGTCATCATGTGCAACCAGGACTTGATCGGGGTTAATGTGATAGTAGTCGATTATTTCACGAATGGCCTCACCGGAGTTATTCATCATGGTGGTGGGCTTGGCGATCAGTGGGCTGGAGGCTGCTGTTTCTGGCGAGTGCGATATTGTCGCTACCCAGGCCTTGAACTTGCTTTCCTGTTTCCAATTGCTGGCTTGTAGAAGGTCATGTAAATAGTCTACAAATATGAATCCAGCATTGTGGCGTGTTCGTTCATACTCTGTGCCAATATTCCCCAGCCCGATGACTAGCTTGAGTTGTGTGAGCAGTTCGCTAAAAAGCATGTATATTAACTTTTATTAATAAATATATAGAGTAATATATCTTTTCAGGAGTAGATATTCAATTCCCCTCCCGGATATAGTAATTATATCGCGAAGCGGTGTTTTTCACTATGGGCTATGTTTGAAGCTGTGTTTTCGGAGTTCTGCCTGGGTGCTTACTGTTTCTTGGTGCGGGAAGTAGCCTTGGTGGTAGCTGGTTTATCTGCAGTAGGTTTTGCTGCAGCTTTGGGCTTTGCTTCACTAGAGACTGTGCTTTTCCTAGGTGCTGTAGGCTTCTCCTGCTTTTTCACTTCTAATGCTGGCGCTAGGTCTGCAGGAATCACATCTACTCTCTTCTGTGTTCTTTTATAACCAGTCATTTGGCGAAAGCTTACAAACCCATCTGCTGTTGCAAACACTGTGTAGTCTTTGCCTAGCATGGTATTTTTGCCAGGGTGGAACTTTGTGCCTTTTTGACGAATGATGATGTTCCCAGCATGGACAAACTCTCCAGCAAATCTTTTTACTCCTAGCCTCTTTCCGGCAACATTTACATTCCTTTTTGCTACTCCAGTGGCTTTTGTATGTGCCATAGAAAGTTACTTAATTTACTTAATCGAAACGACTTTAAATTTGGTGACCTGTTTGCGGGTCCCGCGAGTACGACGGTATCTGGATTTAGCCTTGAAAATCTTTGTCTGCACTTTTTCTCCTTGCTCCTGGGAAATAATTTCCACTTGGGCTTTTACATTTTTTACTAGCGGTCTGCCCACAGTAAGCTCTCCCTTGGTAGCGGATGCTAACACATCCAGAGCAATCTTTTCGCCCACATTTGCCGGGAATTTATCTACCACATACTCTTTCCCAGCCTCTACCACGTACTGTCTGTGATCTATTTTTATGACTGCGTAATCTTGCATGTTTCATTAATTAGCAGGGAGATTATAACAACAAGCAGAGTTAATGTCACTGGGTAGCTCAAATTTTTAGCGGAATCTGTTCATGCTTGAGGTCTGGTATTTCTGTGGGGTGAAGGAGAAAGAATAAAAATGTAATTTTGCGAAATCTTTTTCCACTGCAAAACGCTACCTATCTCCGCTGGCCTTTAATTTGGATAGGCTAGCTTGGTGATAACAACTTGTGGAGGGGTTTGGGTGTGAACCATCTGTATAAGTGCTAGCGCAATGAAATTAACTATGGTGGCACTTCCTCCATAACTAATGAAGGGCAAAGGAACTCCGGTTACTGGCATCACCCCCAGGTTCATGCCGATGTTAATTAAGCTGTTTGCAAGCAGGAGCCCTGCTACTCCTATGCATACATAGCGATAAAGTGAATTTGGGGCGTTTTCGGCAATTTGAATAATCCGGATAATTATGGAACAAAGTACAGATAAAATCACGATGGCTCCTACAAGACCAAACTGCTCTACAAATGCAGCGTAGGCAAAGTCAGTTTCTGCAAGAGGCAGAAAACCAAATGATGTCTGCGTACCTTGAAGTATTCCTTTGCCTAGTAACTGACCGGATGCGATTGCTATCTTGGCTTGCCCTACTTGCCAGTATGCGCCTAGAGGGTCTGATTCTGGGTGGAAATAGGTTACTATTCTTCCTCGCTGGTAATCTGTGAGTAGGTTTGTCCATGCCCAGTTTGTACTGACCGCGAAGCCTACTCCACATACAAAAACTGCAAGTAAACCCAGAAGCCCTACTCGCCAACGCCAATAAATTAAAAATATTATGGCAATGGAAATTAACAGTAACTCGATGGTACTATCACTTCCGGGAAGTGCTAGTATTTTCAGTTGCCAGTTCAGGCCCAGAAAAAAAACAGCTCCACCTGCCCACAGTAAGCGCCAATTTTTCCAGGCAGAAGCAATGATAAATATACAGATTGATAATGTGATCAAAACATTTCCCAGTGAGGGCTGCACCCAAATAAGTAACAGGATGCTTAAAATCATCCCCAAATAAAAAATTCGCTGCCAATTGTTGACAATGAAAATCTTTATATAGGCAAATCTATTACTGCTGGTCTTCTCTCTCCAAATGTTGTAAAGCCCAGATGCAGTAAGCAAAATAACAGTGAGCTTGGCAAATTCTGATGGCTGGACACTAAATGCCCCGAAGCTAAACCAACGGCGTGCCCCATAGACTACTTCACCTTTTATCATTAGCAAAACCAACACAATGATTGTGAATATTCCGAGAAAAAGCAGCGTGCGTTTACCCAGTAGTGACTCTGCAGGGACTTGGGAAAGTGCAAAGTAGATAATTATGCCTACAGCAGTAAATAAAAGGTGATCCCAGAAGTCGGGTGAAACTCCATTGGTAAAAGAATAGGTGGTACTGAAGACGCTGATTGTTCCTATTAATATAGCCGTAGCAAGCAAAAGCGACAGTATGGGATCTTGTCTCTGGAACTTGAATCTTTTGAACATATTCTACTGTAGGGCTTGCTGGTTGCCCAGATTTCTGCGTGTGGTATCTATCTCATGATAAACATCTTGAAGCAAAATCGAAGTGAAAACTATGTTTGAGATCAAGGCTGCTATGCCGACCCAAGCAAGTGTTTTGTCCAGTAAAACATTGATAGTAATCGCTAGGAAACCCAGCCACAGAAAGATAATCCATATTGTGGCTGTATGGTAAATATCAAAAGAGCTTTTCACCAGACCAAGCAGATTGCGGTTGCTTAATTTGATTAGGAGGCTGGGGTTTATGTGTGTATCATGAAAATGTGCTGCCTGAACGAGTACCAACGAAAAGCTTATAGCGAGAAAGACATACATCATTATATCCGAGTATGTACTCAGAGTTTGTAAATCCTCTGGGAGCACAACTGGTCGAACAGTGAATATCACCGAAGGTATTTGCGTTAAACCAATAGGCAAGTTGAACGCAAAGGAAGTGAGAGCCAAACCTGCGATTTTTGAAAGCACCATTATGGAGGCAGGTAGTAAAGAGATGTCAACTAGCTTTACCAGGCTTTTGTGCATGTGGTTAAAAACATAATCTATGCGGATCAAAATATCCTCACTTTTAGTCTACTCAAATGCAGGGCTTGTGGCAATCTTGTCGCGGAAAAATATCAGCTTATTTGCCGGTTAACTGGGATCTATTTCTCAAACCTGTCGCTTTTGGCTGTGGAAAGAAAAAATATTGACCAAAAGCATCAAAACCAGTTCCGATTCTCTGAGTATCTTGGACTTTAGTCCGCTGCTATTTTATTTAGCTTGCGAGAGAAACTTGATTTATATCTGCTAGCTGCATTGCGTGAGACTGCTCCTACCTTTGCGGCTTTATCTACCTCTTTGTAGAATTTGGTTTCATCACTTGATTTTCTAGCCTGACGAAAGGCTAAAAGGTGACGCAGGTTTTTGGCGCGTTTACGTGCCTGAGTGCGTATTGCTTTTTTTGCAGATGTTGTGTTTGCCATTCAAAATTCGTTGACATGGGGATTTTAACAACTCTGGCTGGGTTTTACAATCCGCTGGGAGCTAAATATTTCTCCAAAGAAGCCAAAATGTGTGGCTCAGAACGTGTATACCTGGTTATTTTTTTTGGTGCTTGTTTATCTCCGTAAAGGATATCTACCCGTACATCTCCCTCTGTGAACAGATATTGTTTGAGAGATTCCAGCTCTTGCTTATCTTGTAGATGACAGATGTCAAGTTTAAGCGTGGAGCTGGGCTTAAAATCTGTGGCGGGAATGATGCTGTCCAAGACGATAGATGGCTCCTCGTTCCGCATACTTACTTTGCCGGTGATAACCATTGGTTTGCTCTGGGACAAAAAATCTGCGTGCTTGGTGTAAAGATCATTAAATACCACAGCTTCCATTCCACCAGTTTTGTCTACGAGAAAAACAAAAGCCATTGGTTTATTGTCTCTTTTTGAGCGAATGACCTTCATTTTCTCTGTGACTACGAGTGACTGTATCTTTGTTCCTTCCGGTGACTCCTGTGCTTT
>CAZGHV010000042.1:0-7096 GCA_964525705.1 uncultured Candidatus Saccharibacteria bacterium
GGGCACAGGGATTTGAGGCGGAGGAGGAGGCATCTTACCATTTGGAACAAATACGTAACGCAATCCGCTTACATTGAAGTCTGGTGCCAACAAGTCGTTCAAAGCAATAATGTCCGATCTGTCACCATTGGTAAGGCTAGCGATTGTATCTAGAGTATCGCCCGCTTTCACCAAATGCAAA
The DNA here is from genome assembly GCA_964525705.1 of uncultured Candidatus Saccharibacteria bacterium. GTDB lineage: Bacteria > Patescibacteriota > Dojkabacteria > J137 > JAEUSD01 > CAZGHV01. The sequence continues at coordinate 182 of CAZGHV010000042.1, forward strand.
ACACCGTCAATCTCTGGGATACTTAACGTCCATCCTGGCTGGACATTATCGTTGTATGGGCTTAGGAGTTTATCATTCGCCCACTTCACAGTATCTTTGCTTACTGCGTATTTGAGAGCAATTTGATCAAGAGTTTCGCCAGCAGCTACTACATGTGTAAACACCTTGAAATTAAGGCTGTTCGGCTCTACAGGTAAAACTGTATAAAGATTTCCCCCTTGCTGTAATAAGTCTGAATTACCATATGTGCCATAGGAAATGGAAAGAGATTCACCATCCACTACCTGCAGCCTATTTGCCACTCCCCCTACAAAAAGCCCGGCAGTAATAGCAATGAGGGAGATGTGAAATGCAGATCTATAAAGGCTACCCCGCCCCCAAAACATCCTACTCACTAAATTGCGTTTGAGACTAGAAATGCGATCGAATATCAATGCAAAGAGGGATAGAGATAGCTTCACAGATTGGCTACTCCGCCACAAAAAATACGGGATTATACTCACTACCACATCAATAACTGGCATTTTATTCCACTGCCAGTGCATCTTTCTTTCTACTTTATGTAGCAATAGCATATAGCACGTTCTCACTAGTCCAGCTATTTTACCACGTTAGCCTGTCAGAAAGACTCATGTAAAGTCTTGAGGAATTCCTGGTTGGTTTTTGTCTTCTTCAGTCTCTCAATCAAGATATCTGCCGGATTTACGTCACGCTCACTCTTCAATGTATCCAACATACGGATCACTCGCCACACAGATTCCAAAGTAGTTGAATCCAAAAGCAAATCTTCATTGCGTGTATGCGACTGAGTAACATCAATTGCCGGGAAAATCCTTCTTTGTGCCAAACGTCTATCTAGCTTAACTTCCATATTACCAGTACCTTTAAACTCCTCAAAAATCACTTCATCCATCTTACTTCCAGTGTCCACAAGTGCAGTGGCTATGATAGTAAGACTCCCCTGCTCTTCAAAGTTCCGAGCAGCCCCAAAGAACCTCTTGGGAGGGTAGATAGCTACTGGATCAAAACCACCAGAAAGAGTACGTCCAGAAGGTGGTGCCACTATATTATATGCTCTAGCCAACCTCGTAATGCTATCCATCAAAATCACCACATCCTTCCCTTGCTCCACCAACCTTTTTGCTCTCTCCACAGCCATCTCTGCTACTTTCACATGCGACTCTGGAGCATCATCAAAATTTGCAGCCACAACTTCACCCTTTACAAATCTTTCCATATCCGTCACTTCCTCAGGACGCTCACCTACGAGGAGCACAATCAAATGGATATCTGGATGGTTAATAGCAATACCATTGGCGATGTCCTTTAACATCCAAGTTTTTCCTACCTTTGGAGGAGCTACAATCATTCCTCTTTGACCTTTACCTATAGGACATATTAAATCAATGATCCGAGTAGACAGAGTATGCTGGTCAGTTTCCAGCCTTATCTGCTCTTTTGGAAAGATCGGTGTCAGTTTTTGGAATGAAGGTCGCGAAATTGCTTTATCTGGGGTTGAGCCGTTGATAGCCTCAATTTTCAACAAACTTAAGTAACGTTCGCCTTCCTTTGGAGCACGAGCTTGTCCATAAAGAAAGTCACCTTGGCGGAGATTAAATCTCTTAATTTGAGAACCAGAAACATAAATATCGCTCTCACTGGGTACCATTTTCAGAGTACGCAATATCCCGTGAGTATCGCTCATTACTTCCAGCACACCTTCTGCAAAAATATTGCCACCTCTACGGATCTGCTCTTCCAATATCTTTACAACCAGTTCAGTCTTCTTCAAATCCAAATGATCTTTCATCTCCAGATCAACCGCCATCTTGCGTAAATCTGCCAACGTCTTTTCCTCCAATTCTCTTAATGACGTAGAAGGAGAAATCTGGTCTTTTTGTGTAGCCATTACATTATTATAAATAAGAACTTAAGTTTGGGAGTAATAATTGTTTCGGAAGGGATTCTGAACAGACCACCGCATTCCTCATTGATTTGGGGCATATTTGGTCGCACTTCTCTAAATAAATATCTAAATAAAAAATTCAAAGCTTTTAATCCAAATTTATACCTATCTATAGTGGATTTGTACTATCAACTTATATCACCTTATTTCCAAAGTGAAGCAGAACTTCTTTCTGTGGAACTATAATAATTGAAAAGCAGGGAAAACATTCTCAAAACCACAACGGAAACATATTAGCACTCTAAGCAAGCTTGTCAACCCTCGCTCACGCGCTGATAAGGTCCGGCCCACTGCCCAACAAAGCCGGACCTTATCAGCGGCACGATTCTCATCAATTCGCCGATCCTAGAGCCCAGTAAGTCCAACCCTAGTTCAAGGATTGGTGTACGCGAACCAGACTCCGGGATCGACGAACAGAACCGTATTTCAAAAGAACATACAAATTGTATCCTATATCATCTACCATGTCAAGTCCTATAACTAGCACTTAATTCAAGTCGGCAACCTGCCCAGTAAGAGCAGCAAGCACATACCAAGCAAAAGCAGGCTAAATCTAGCTTGAAGCCGGGTTATGCTCTCAAAAAGCAAACCGCATTCTGCGCAGCCAAAATCCGCCCCAAAGTCTAGACAGACTATCGACGCCGCCCACGTCCCAAAGATCGAGATTTTCCCAGGGTTATCCTCTAGCGCAGCTATTTGTTATGATTTACGTGTGAAACGCTGTTCCACATAAACTACTTCTCGGCCCCATTTTTTGCACTTCGTTGTATGCCTGAGAGGTAAAGAGGGGATTCGCAGGTACTACACTACGTACGAATACAATGATAATTGCGGTGTATTAAAAAACTACAACTTACTTTGCCGGAAGAAACCAGCACCTATTTCTTTGCTAGCTCATGTACAGATTGCACCCGTTCTAGCGTTAGCCCTTTTGCTCCAGTATCCAAGTTTGCCCAGATTCGCTTGATTCCGTGCTTTGGCAATTGTGACAGCTTCTTCCCTACCCCTCTAGGAATAACAACCCTCCCTCCCAGACTCAGCTCTCCTAGATAGATATCAGTTGCCTTCACAGCTACTCCTTTAACAGAGGATATTATTGCCGCAGCTATGGCCAGGTCAGATACCGGCCCTCTCAATTGATAGCCCCCTGCAGTACGCACATATACATCTTTGCTGCCCAATTTTGTTTTTGCAAACCTGTCCAAAATTGCACAGATAAGCTGCAAACGAGAAATGGGCACACCCTCTGCCACTCTCTTGGGGTATGGAAAGATAGTGTCGTGGACCAATGCTTGGACCTGAACTACAAACAGCCTATTCCCTTCAAGTACGCCCGTTTTTGCCGCCCCGATCACATCACCAGCATCGCCAGCAAATATTCCAGTCTGGAAATTGGCATCTTCTATTCCAGATTCACCCATTACAAACACCCCCACCTCCCCCGTACCACCAAATCTGTTTTTGAGGGCACGTAAAATTCGGTATTCATCATCACGCTCACCTTCAAACCGCAGCACAGTGTCTACCAAGTGCTCCATAACTTTGGGACCCGCTATATCACCGTCCTTTGTAATATGTCCCACCAAAATTAACACTACCCCCCTCTGCTTGGTTTCACGCACCAGCTGGACTGCTGCAGCTTTTATTTGCGACATGCTTCCTGGCAAGCCTTCTACCTGAGGATCAAACATCGTCTGGATAGAATCTATAACCAGCATTTCAGGAGACTCGCTTTCGAGTATATTTATTACTCGGGTTAAATCCCCAGTATGCAACGATTTCAGACCGTCATACTCTCTTTGTGGATAAATTCTATGAGCTCTCAGCATCACTTGCAAGGACGACTCCTCCCCAGAAACATAAATGCATTTCACCCCTCTTGCGTTAAGCCTTACCAGTAACTGCAAAAGAAGTGTTGACTTCCCGATCCCAGGCTCCCCAGACAAGATTATGGCCTGACCAGGCACTAAGCCCCCACCCAAAACAAGATTCAGCTCTTGATACCCAGTTGTTACTCTTTTCTGCTCAACATCTTCTGCGTAACGCCCCCATTCTTGAAGTTCAGATTCTCCTGCAAGCAAGCTTTTTGTCGCCTTTGTCTCCTGCGTCCACACCTCCTTTTGCTCCAGGGTATTCCATTGCCCACAGACAGGGCATTTACCTAGCCATTTTGACTGCTCTGCGCCGCAACTTGCACATATGTAGACAGTTTTTGCTTTCACCTTTTATCGCTTCTTCTTGCTAGAGATATTTCTCTTCATCACAAACTGAACTTCGCCTCCCATCACCTTGACATCTACAGCTAACATACCATTTTTATACTTATTTTGCAGCAAGAAATCTGCCAGCGAGTTTTCTACTAGCTCCTGAATTTTACGCCGGATATTTCGTGCTCCATACTCTTTGCTATATCCCTGCTCATTAACATGCTTTGCTAGCGCAGGAGTATACTTTAACTCTATTCCGCTTTCGAGCAGTTGCCCAGCCAAATGCTTGAGTTGCAGTTCAGTTATGCGCAAACAATCCTGCTCATTCAGACCCCGGAACACAGCTATTTCATCAAGACGATTAAGCAGCTCTGGTCGGACCTCATCCTTGAGCGTATCCAGCAAACTGTCTCGCATCTCTTCAAATGCGCGATCCAGTTCTGGATCATTGATTTCTTGTACTTGAACGTCAAAGCCCAGCCTCTTGTCCTTTGATACTTCTTCGGCACCAATATTTGATGTCAATACAATTACCGCATTTTGAAATGTTGCCTTCCGCCCCCTACCATCTGTAAGCTCCCCTTCCTCCAAGATCTGTAAAAGCAGATTGAGCACGTCTGGGTGGGCTTTTTCCACCTCATCAAATAGGATTACACTATATGGACGGCGACGAATGTGTTCTGTGAGCTGGCCGCCCTCTTGATATCCCACATAGCCAGGAGGCGAGCCAATCAGCTTTGCCACGCTATGCATTTCCATGAATTCGCTCATATTTATTTGGTACAGCATCTCACTGGATCCAAACAACTCGCTAGCTATCGACTTCGCCAGCTCAGTTTTACCTACTCCAGTGGGACCCAGAAACAGGAATGAAGCCAGGGGTCTCTTTGAATTGAGCAATCCTATATAAGATCGTTTCAAAGCCATTGTAACAGACTTCAAAACTTGCTCTTGACCCACAATCCTGTCCCCCAATCTTTGCTCAAGCTTGTCCAATGTCTCGTTATCGATGTTACCAGCTGCCAGAGGTATTTTTGTCCAGTTGACCACGATTTTACGAATCATTGATGCATCTACTACTTTACGCCCCTTCCCCCTTTTCCCGCCCTCGATCAGCTCTGCAATTTGTCCACCTATCCTTTCTTCGGACAGTTTGAACCTAGAAGCAGCACCCAGATCTTTATTGCTCAGTGCCAATTCTTTTTGGTGCTGTGCCCGCATGAGCTTCTCTCCCAAGAAAGATAATTGCGGTTCTATCTGAATCTCCCTGCCAATTTTTGCACTTGCAGCCGCCTCATCTATCAAATCAATTGCCTTGTCTGGCAAATACCTATCCACAATAAATTTTGCAGATAACTTTACAGCCTCCAATACAGCTTCATCACGAATGCGTACACCATGATAGCCCTCAAAGTCAGATTTTAAGGCCATCAATATTTTTGTAGAACTCTCCATATCAAGCTCATTTATCTCCACAGGCTGAAACCTCCGAGACAGAGCTGCATCATCATCAAAGTATCTGCGATACTCCGAAACAGTGGTTGCACCAATAAGTCTCAAATTTGAATCAGTAAGATATGGCTTAATAATATTCCCGATATCCATTGCATCCCTTCCTCCTTGCCCTCCAGCGCCCACTATCATATGTACTTCATCCACAAATATGATTTTATCTTGAGATTCGATTACACCGTTTACAAAACCAAGAATTCTTTCCTCCAAATCACCTCGCACTCGAGCACCAGCTAATATTGCAGCTACATCCAGTGCTATCACCCGCTTACCAATAAACGATGGCGGCACCTGGCCTCGGATAATTCTCTGCACCAAACCCTGCACAACTGCTGTTTTCCCTACCCCTGCATCTCCTACCAAAATCGGGTTGTTTTTTGTTTTCCTTGCCAGGATATGAATCATCCGTTCGATCTCCTCATCCCTTCCCGTAATATTCAGAAATTCTCCTCTGGCAGCCTGAAGGTTCATATCTCGGCAAAAGAACGGAAGGGCATCTGCATCAATTCTTTCTCCCAATTCAGAGTCAGATAACGGGGAAGCTTCGGAAAGCACTCCAGGTGGGTAGGCACCTGTAGAATTGATAATCCCTCCTACAGCCTCTACCGTGAGCCCCAGTGTTGCCAGCTCCTGTACAAACTGCTGATCTGACATATCTAGCAGCGCCAATAATAAATGCTCCGTTCCCACATATACATGCGAGAGAGATTCTGCTATCAAAAAGCTCTTATTAATGACCTCTTTTACCATCTCAGAAAATGTGGGAACAAAATTTACCGCCGCTGTTTCCGTACCAGCATATGACATAAGCTCTCGCTTCGTTGACTCTTTATCCAGCCCAGCCTTCTCAAATATCTTTGCAACCGTTGCCGAAGGGCTGTCTAGTATGGCGATAAATATATGAACAGGAAGCACCTCGGGGTTCTGCAATCTCTCTGCCAGACCGTAAGCTACCACTATTACCTTCTTTGCATTCTCGGTGAATCTTTGCAGCCCATTTAGGCTCATAAATTGGTCGGGTTCCATAGCATAATTGGTTACACACCCATTTTAGCAGAAACTCACCCAGTCTGCTAACCAGGTGAGTTTTGTGGGCTTACTCTGACTCCTGGTTCTCGCCCAAGATCTCTTCAAGTCGGGCCATTTCTGGTGCGGACTCTGCACCTGCTTTACGTTCCTTCTTGCCTGGTTTTACATCACCACTCAAGCGTTTGATGCTCAGACCCAGGT
>CAZGHV010000043.1:0-6966 GCA_964525705.1 uncultured Candidatus Saccharibacteria bacterium
CTCCAGGATTGCAAACGCTCCAAAAGGAGCTTGCGCGACTTGACTTGAATATCGACAAGTAGGACCTTGCATAAACCAAGATCTAGCGATTGTCGCTTTCCCACCTTGTAATTGCAGATCGAATAGCTCCTTCTCTATCTAATTCAGGATTTCGCCGACATTCATATTGAATCAAGCGTTCTGCCTTTTCAGCATCTCCCATACACTTGTTAATAAGATTTTTGAATTGTTGCTCAATCATGCTACTAGCAGAATCGGAATCAACTGTAACTGATGAAAGCTTCTGGTAGTTCAAACCCAAGAATTGAGAAATAGGAATAGAGTCATCAGAAGGTTCCTTAAATGCCTGTGAAGCACCGTTGCTGAGTTCTGTATTTAAAGTAATCAACTCTGTAGTGATGTTAATAAACAGCTCCTTCAGAAACACAACTTGCATATCTGTAGAAGTTAAGCCGCTACTCATTTGGATCAAGAAATTAGTAGCACTAACTAAAGCATCTTGCAATGAAGCTATGTATAATTGCGCGGTATCTAGAGAGGCATTGAGACAAGCTTCAGAAGCACTAAACAAATTTTGGCGTAGGGTAGAAAGCATGTTATAAGCCATCTCTGTTTCTAGACCTGGTTGATTATTTTTTCCATGCCAGAACGGCTAAAGTGAGCGGCGGTAGATAACCCTGAAACGAAGCGCAAAGACTCTATTCCGTCCGCTCCACTGCGTTGTTAGCTGGCTGGCTATTGCGCGATGCTTCTAATTTCTGCCGAATTGCTGCCTGAATCTTTGCATCAAAATCAGGATCGCTTGGGCTTGCAATGAGGGATTTTGGACGCTGACTGAACCTGTCCAAATACGCCTGAAAAGCGGCTTGATCTTGGCGGTTTGATAGAAAGTACCGTTTTAATTCGGCATCACTCATGGCATCAAAATTCACTTGACTCATCAGAACACCTCTCCATTCGGTACAATTTCAAACTCAAGGTCTTCACTATATCCAGCTAGGACGTACACGTTGCGAGTCCGACGATCAACACAAACCAGATGAATCGGTTGCAGCATGATATACGTCAACTGATAGCTAACGCGATATAAACTCTCTAATTGAGCAGCAGTAGGCATTCCGGTCACTCACTCCACCTGCTACCTATTTTAACAAACACTCTGGATTAAACCGTTGTGAGCATATCTCCCTCCTTTGGAGTGCAGGCTTTTGGTACGTTTACCGAACCCATTACCTAATGCTGCTGGCTAATATCACGGCTATTCTGCTGCTGCCTCTCCAATGATTCGATTTGAGCTTCCAACTTGAGCGATCGCGCCCACAATCACAGCCATAAATGCGATCGCGTTTGGTCAGTGCTGCCAAGAGAAAAACTAGGCTGGCTTTCCTGCTGTCAACCCAGTCTACAGCGATCAGAGACCGCACTATATAGAGCTTTCAAGCATCCATCACCTCTTTACTGGAGCTTGGCGTTTCTTACTGGTTTGTCTGAAATCCTTATTTTGTAAAGCTTTCAACTTTTCTCAAGAGGATGTAGTTATTGAGAAAGCAATGAAAGAATAAAGGTTTCAGCGATTCAAATCCGTTAAAACTGAAAATTTGCCAAAGTCCAGCCCTTTAGAAACCAGTGTCTATCAATCAGCTTTAAGAAAAGATTGCTTAATTTTTTTAAGTTTGAAGAATAGATTTTTACAACTCTTCAAGATATTCCAAAACCACCAGAATACAGCGTTTTCTACTCAAATGAGGCGCATCAGAAGCTTTGACCAGTGAGCATTCCAGTGCCAAGCATGTGTTTCACCATCCCGGAAAACGCTGTATAAAGGTGACAATAGTGAAGATGAGCAAGAAGGGGATCATGAGGACACCAGAGCAGTTATGAAACCCCTGGAATATAAAGGAGAATATAAAGGAAATAAAGACTCGAATCTTCATCCAACCAAATCGGGGAATATCCCTCATTAACTCCAAAAGAAGTCGTCCCAGATGTACTTGAGAATAGGGCTTTTGTTGTTTAATATCTTGATACAATTCAAAGTTGAAATCAAGTTGTTTGATCGCAGTATCATCTAATCTGCCACAAGCCAATTGTTTTTGAAATTGCTTAATAGATTGCTCAAGATTTGAAATTTTTTGTTGTTCCTTCCTTCTTTTTAGAACTTTTTTAGTATTATCTAAATCTTTGTGCAAAATATCACCCACTAAAATCTGCCGTTGTCCCGCTGTGATGAGATGATCACGAAAATACTCAAATTCTTTCTGAGCGTGAGGACTATCACAGGTTGAATCCTGATCAAGACACACCAAATAGTTTATGATTGCGGCTCGTTCATCATCAGTCGTTCCTGGTAATGACTCATCAACCAAGATGCCTAAATACTGTTCTTGCGTCCAGTCATCCCGATATCTCTCATAGAATTGCAAGAACCTTTTAATTGATTGAGGTGTAATCAAGGCTGTCACAATCCGATCTAACCCATCTAAGCGCCCCCACAAAATGTCATTAGACCGCCAAGCTTGCTTAAAGAAACCACCAAATGCACTGAATTTATAGCCACTAAGCTTCGTATGCAGAGATTTATTATTACCAAAGCCGAACTGATTAGCGTCATTAGGAGATATCCGTACAAGCTCAACCGTGTTTTTAGTGGCAATCTCACTCAAATATTCATAAGGATATAATATTTTGTCAATCACCTCAAAATCGTCAAAGTAACTCAAAAGCTTAGTTTTATCATCCGGTTTGATTGAAATCGAATCAATCAATTGTCTTGAGTGATTATTGATAATGCTTAGAACACTATCTGCTACGCTTTCTGGATGTCTCTCTTTACGCTTTTCAGCCAATGTGATCTGGGTTTTCCATTTGTCAATCTCTTGCATTTCTTCTTGTTTTGACTTCTTAACGATTAGTACCTGACATACAGGCATCTTATAAATTTGGGCGAATATTTTCTTGACCAGAGATGTCTCTTGCTCAGGCAAGAGAATTGTTAGGTCAGCCCAATCAACTGAATCGAAGTTAATATCATCCGGGAAGTGGATTACCTTGAATAATTCATAGTAGGAGTCTAAGATTTGCTGCCAGGATTCTTTCTGGTGCTTCTGCTCGCCATGGTTTTCTTCTCTAACTTCAAGGGAAGTATCACTGAAAATCTCTACAAAGTCATGATTTTTAATTTCTAATGAAGAGCAATGGAGTGAAGCTTGAGGTTCATCGTGAATAATCTCGCAATCTAACAATGTTTGGTAGTAGGTAATTAGGAAGTTATAAAGCTTTACAAGTGGAGTTTGATCAGCCCTACCTCCATCTAAAATTTCATCGAAATCATACTTCTCCAAAATTTTATTGCAGGATTTTTGAATAATTTGTAATAGCTCAAACTGCCAACTCAGTTGATAAGCAAGGTACTTTAACTCCAAAAAGTGCTTGAGCTTTTTCGAAGCTTGATATTCTTGAACTAGGGATGAGATAACTCCTAGCAAGAAACAGTGCTTCCTGATAAAGAAAGCAAGATCTAGGGGTACAACTTCACGGTAAATTTTATGAAAATATCCGTTCGGAGAATCTTCTCCACCTTTCATCGAAAACGCTTGTGAAAGCACCTGTTTATTCAAAATCTCAGCCGCTTCACGTAAAAATTGCTCGTGATTGTCTGATTTCTCACCTGTAAGAACCGAAACCTCCTGGATTGCACTATCGAGTAATCCAAGTAGGCGACAATTCATATAATTATTGCCCTCAAGATCATCACCCCTACTAGTATTAGCCTGTTTATGAGTATCTAAAAAACTCTTTAGTTGAGAGCCAGTTTTCTCTTCCAGCGATTGCTTGAGCAGTTGATTTCGAATAACTTTACGATTCCCTTCTTTGATGGACTCCAGATCCCTACTAATGCTTTGATAATTGGGAATTTCCACTTTAGAATCAAATGCAATCTGTAAGGGGTTTCTCAAAGGACTTGCAGCAGAAAATGAATCGGACTCTAAAGCATTTGGATGGATGTGATTAGGGGCTGAAAATGACGAGGTTATTTGGCTCGGAAATTGATCTGGACAAGGATCGATATAAAATAGCTTACGCTCTGTGAACCGATAAGCACTACGCGCATAAATTGTTTGGATTGTAGATGTGAACGGGCGATTATTTAACACACCACCATCTACAAAACTCAATACTCTTTGTTGGGCGTTTGCAGGATCAAGTTCTCGCCTAGTTAGCTTTCCCCAATTCACTAACTTGTAATCTGGATCATTGTCATTAGGGTACAGTTTCACTTCAACAACAGGAAAAGCAACCGGAAAACAGGAGGTCATTCGGCAAAGTTTAGCTAGGGCTTTCTGTGTTACTTCCTCTGCCTGAAAAGGATTTTCTACGTAGCGAACTTGATCCTGGCGATATTTCAAATGGAAGATAGCACGGTGATCTTTGATTTCAATGGTCTTTCCAGTATTATCAGGAACTTTACTTACTCGACCATCTAAATCTGTTGCTGTAATAAATAAATCTAATTCACTAAATCCTGAGTACCAATCATCCTCTGGTGATCGTTGCATTTCGCCCTTAAATGCATCCTCTAGACAGTCTTGATAAAAGCCTTCTCCATCTAAAAATGAGTCCCAGAGAGGATTATCCTTATGATTCGTCTTTTTTCGTATGAGTTTTTTAATATCTCCGTTTTCAATCCATAGATCAGCAAACTTCTCAAAGTCAATCATTGTATCCTGACTACTGTTTGCAATTGCATAGCTTAACAGAACACCATTTACGCCTCCAGCAGATGTTCCAGAGACAATATCAACTACAATATCTGAATCGGTTAATGCTTTGATAAGCTTATAAATTCCGCGTCCACGTATTGCATTGTAGAATTCCTGGCAAATCCCATTCATATAAATTGCTAACGAAACTCCACCATACAACACAAGACCTAGACGGCTCTCGCACGAAAAAAATGGTAAAGGGTGTTTTGAAATAGACATAGGGAACTCTCCTTATCTCAAATTTTTTAAGTCTTCAAGCTCTCCGTTTACATATCCCTGTGTAATGGCGATTGTCCCTCGTCGATTCATGACTAAAGCTCGAAATTCAGGTCGAGATTTTTGAGCACGAAGATAACCCAATACAAATAGATTTAAATGCTTTGGTTTGACATGATTTTTCCACAAAGCTGCATTTTTGCGGCTGTCTTTCCAACCATACACTTGGGAAGAAGTATTCGCGAGCCAATCACAAATGAGATCATCGGCTTTTTCAGGAGAATGTGCCTCAATAAAATTTTGCACGTCCTCATACCACAAGTTCTTCATGCCACCATTCATGGTTAGAAGATCAAAAAACCAGCAGAAATCATGAAGAGAAGGAGTTTGTTCGTGTCGCTCATCTATTGCCCAGCGAACAGCCAACTCATAGGCTCTTTCACCTAAGTTCATTGCACGGGAGATTTGATTCTCTACCATCTCTGGAGAACCAAAGAAGGCACTTAGCTCTGCTATAACAGTTGGATTCAACCTGTTAGAAGATTGCCAAGAGCGAACCTCTCGCAATCCTTGATTAATCGGAGCGTTACAAGCTTCCCAAAATTTGTTTCCATATTGGGGCATATATTTCAAGACAAGGGTTATTCCTCCAGCTTTAACTAATGGCTGAAGTGACCCCTGACCAATATTCCATTGCAAAATCCCGCAGGAAATCCCTTGCTGGTCAAAGTCTCCTGTCGCCTGAGACCAGGGACTCCCAGATGTTTCAAAATCCCCAGTAATTTCTAGAGCTTGCTTTAGCCAATCTCGATTGACAGGCATAATTTATCCTCCAGGTATCTTTCAAGACTTCCAACGATAATCGAGTAGTCGCTCTTTTGGATAAAGACTGACATTGACCTCATCACTTTGATTCCCTCCCAACACTCGAATGTGTGTTGGAGTTTCCCCCACATAGAAAGCAACATGCCCAGAGGTAGAACTCGGTGGACGGCTAAATACTACAACACATCCGAATTTGGGCTTCTCTAGCTTCTTTCCCCAATGCCGCCATGACCTTGCCATGGCGTTATCTGTCCCCTTCAGATGAACCTGTTCCATACACCAGTTTACAAAATAGGAACACCATGGTGTTTCATCATTAGCATTCTCTGGGGAACCTAAGGTGGTTGTTTTCAAATATTCCACAACTCGGGGATTGTCAGCCTCTCCCGCATATTCTTTGATAGCGAGTTCTTTTACTGCAATTTCTAACCAAGGTGGGGATTCTTCTTGCACTGGAACGATGTACTTAGACGAGACCCACCCTTCTTGATTTGCACCAAACTTGATAGCTAACCAGCTTCCATCTTCAGACTTATGAGTTCCCCAAATCAGAGTTTCCTTATCTAATTGATTGATAATTTCGCCTGCTGTAGATGGGGACTTCCGTAGGTTTAATGTGTCTGCTGTTACACGGTAGAGAGCCATAGAATTTGCCTCCTAAAGCCCAAAACTATTTGATACTATTCTCTCAAAAATCCCTAACTCAGTTTAATTACCTAACAAATCTCGAAGTAGCTTCACTTCCTTAAGGCTGTAATTCCGCAGTCTAAGATCCCAGATCAAGGCATTTAGGCTGTAATTCCGCAGTCTAAAATCCCAGATAACGGTACTTAGACTAAAGTATCGCAGTCTAAACACCCAAATTTGGGTATTTAGACTGCAACTTGCTTTTATATTACCCGACCCAAAGAGGTCTAGGCAGTAATGTCATATTCCGTATTTATTCCGATGATAATCAGAAGATCTAGGCGTCTTCTTTTTCTAGAAGGTCTGAATTTTCTGAGGCGTTGGCATTCATCATGGAATCTCGTCCCCCAAAGTTGCGGGATCGCGTTCGCGAAGTCCTCCGACTCAAGCGTGACTCTTACCGGACAGAGGAAAGCTACATTGATTGGATTCGCCGCTACATCCTGTTTCACAATCAGCAGCATCCCCAAGATAT
>CAZGHV010000044.1:0-6951 GCA_964525705.1 uncultured Candidatus Saccharibacteria bacterium
GACCCAGACAGAGAAGGAGAAGCCATAGGTTGGCATTTGGCAAGAGAGCTGGGAGTGATAGACTCAAAAGGCAAACAGAAGCCAAAAGGTATTGGTCTTGAGCGGATAGTTTTTACAGAAATAACTAAATCTGCAATCAAAGCGGCTATTGAGGCTCCCCGTGAAATAGATATGAGTTTGGTCAATGCTCAGCAGGCTAGACGCATTTTGGATAGGCTGGTGGGATACAAACTTTCCCCTTTACTGTGGAAGAAGATACGGTATGGTCTCTCTGCAGGTAGAGTACAGTCTGTAGCCGTGAAATTAATAGTGGATCGTGAAAGGCTGCGTCAAGCTTTTAAACCAGACGAATATTGGACTGTGAGTGCTGTGTTACAGAAGCGGAAGCGGGAAATGAATATCAAAGTTAAGCAAAAAAATGATCAGTCGCCTATGGATTCCAAGGCGACTGAAGATGATGAGAATAGGTTTAAGCTTCTACAGGTAGATGGAAAAAGCCCCCAGCTACCAACTCAAGAAGTTACACAAAAATTACTAACGAAGTTGGATGGTGTGGTATGGAATGTCTCAGACATACAGACAAAAGAACAGCAAAAAAGGCCTAGTCCCCCATTTACCACTAGTAGTCTGCAGCAGGTGGCTGCAGGTAAGCTGGGATTTTCTGCTGCAAGGACTATGCAGGTGGCTCAGAAACTATATGAAGCAGGGCACATTACTTATATGCGCACGGATTCTTTGGCAATATCAAAGCAGGCAATAGAGGATATTCGTAAAATGTTAGCTAAAAATTATGGGCCGAAATATGTTCCTGCTAAACCGAATTACTACGCTACCAAATCAAAAGTGGCGCAAGAGGCACATGAGGCTATTCGCCCCACGAATTTGACTGTAGGAGGGAAAGACCTTCATCTAGAGGGTGATGCGTCGCGACTTTATGACTTGATATGGAGCAGAGCAGTTGCTTCCCAGATGTCTACAATGCAGGTGGAAGTCATAAATATCAAAGTTAAGGCAGCGGAAACACTTTGGCAATTGACTGCTAGGAAAGTGTTGTTCCCTGGTTTTGCAAAGGTCTATCCAGAAAGGGTCACGGAAAGCTCGCCACCGGAGGTGGCGGTGGGGGAGAGACTTTACCCAGGAGAAGTAAATGCAGAACAACACTTCACGGAGCCACCGCCAAGGTATTCTGAAGCATCTTTGGTCAAAGAACTAGAATCTCTGGGGATAGGTCGCCCATCTACCTATGCGCCTACTATAGCTACAATTCAGCAGCGGGGATATGTTCAAAAAGAATCGGGCTACTTTATCCCCACAGACACAGGAATGGTAGTTACAGATCTCTTGTCAAATCATTTTGAGCAGATAGTGGATGTGAGTTTTACGGCACGTATGGAAGATGACCTAGATAATGTCGCAAATGGTCAGCTTGATTGGGTAAAAATGCTGTCAGAATTTTTCGTGCCTTTTGCAAAATTGTTGGAGAAGGAAGAAAAGAATATTGCTAGGGGTGAGTACACAAAACTAGGTGAGTCGGAAGTGCCCTGCCCTGAATGTGGGAAGCCAATGGTGATAAAGCTGGGGCGCAATGGTAGATTTCTCAGTTGTAGAGACTTCCCCGAATGCAAGGGGATGGCCGATATTAGTGGTCAAACAGAGGACGATATTCAAGCGAAGCCGAAAACCGCCGAATTTAAATCTAACTACCTTCCTGCTCCCCAAACAGATGATGGTAGGGATTTCTTACTCAAAGTGGGCAGATATGGTGAGTTCTGGGCACATCCAGATTATCCACGTGTAAAGGATGCGAGACCACTAGAATATACCCCCCAGAAATTACGAGAGCTTTTTGGGGAAATACCGCACACCGATGATGGGAGAGCTTTTCTGCTCAGATCTGGCCGTTTTGGAAAATTCTGGGCGCACCCGGATTATCCTCAAGTTAAAGAGGTAGTGAGGATCAAGACGGTAAAGAAGTCTTAAGGCAGTATATACGATAATTTGCTAGACTATGGCGTGTCTGCTACTGTCCAGTCATTACCAAAAGTGAAGCAAAAGAAATTTATTCAGGTTGTGGATTATTTGTTCCAAGCAGCCTTCTTTCTTGCTGGGGCAACTTATCAGATCTTTGCCGCCGATACAAACCCGGGATCAAATATCCAAATTGTCTGGGTGATCATATGCCTTCTGCTGGTGTTATACAACTTGGCGACATTTCTTCATACCCGACATTTCTTTTTGCTACGAAGCAAGCTACTGCTAGCATTCATTTTAATAGGTATTCCGGGCTTGCTGGGAATATTATTTCACTGGGAGCGGTGGTATCAAGGGACAGTTATAGCTGATTCTAACCTGCTGTTTTATCTCATTGTGGCCATGGCAGCATTGATGATGGCCAATGTGTACAACAGCATTGCTAGAATTCGTCAGATTTCTGTTGCAGCTTTTGCTGGGGTCATTGTGGGAGGTCTTTCGGTTTTGGTATTTAACTTCCTCACAGATTTGGGACTTGAGACCATATTCAATGTCTCTTCCCAGGTGAATTCTGCCACAATTTCACTTACTTTAGCAGCAATACTTTGGCTAGCTATATTCCCTCAGGAATGGCAAAGTCGAGGTAGGCGGAGGGCTATTGCTATAGCTGGAGCTATTTTTAGTTCAGTTTTTTTGATTTGCACTTTGAGCTGGCAAAGCTCAATTCTATTGGTGTTGATGACTACGTCACTTCTATTACTTGACTGGAGGTGGGGATTTGCCATGTTCCGCATCGGTATTGTGTTGATCGTGGTTGTTATGGGCGGTTTATTGAATACTTCTGCGGGCTGGAATTCGCAAAGCTTAAATCCCACTGATTCTTGGGCAGATTTGGATTTGAGTAGGAAAGTGATAAGCTCGAGCCTAAACGGTGATTCTTTGATCTTTGGTCGTCTGCCTATGACTTTTGGGCAGCAGTTACGCATTCATGAACCTGTGAATCTTGGTAACGAGTTGCGCCCCGATTATGCCCACTCCACAACAGAATTGTTGGATATATTGGCAAGATCTGGTTTACTTGGACTAGTTGCGGTTGTTATGTTCTTGGCTATTTTGGCTATGAGTTTGAGAAGCATGCGCCATCGTGTGAAATATCGTCCCACTGCTGTTTGGTGGGCGCTTTGCGTGGGGATGTTAATGTTTTGGGGGATCATTGTATTTCAGATATCAGAACAATGGTGGGCAGTGGTTGTGGTGGGGCTGGGGGTTATGGCTAACTTCTTGTCCGATTCTTATCTTAAGCTCACGCGTAAACGAACTTGGGTACCTGCTGTGATTTTAGCAACTATCTTTGCTATATTCTTGGTAGCTTTCACTGGCCTAATGGCTTTATCCGTAACCGCAAACTGGCTCTACGGGTTGTCTTTTGCAAATGGACAAGAGTCTGACCCTCAGGAGTTAATCCTGAGCCTACAACGTGTTATTTCTATGGACAGATACCAGTCTGCATATGCTATGGATTTGGCACAATTGTACACGTCAACTGCAGTGGTGAGCACAGATGAGAGTGTTGTTCCCTTGATTGATAAAATATCGTCTCTGCGTGATTCAGCCATCAAGCTTGACCCAGACAGATTTGAAAACTGGAGGGCAGAGTTGGCGATTGCAGTAACATTATCGGAAGCCTTGCCTGCCGGATACCAGAAAGACCTGAAAGAAGATATATTGCTGGCTGTGGAGAATATTGTGCGTTTGGCACCAGGCAAAGGAGACCTTCTCTTTGCTGTCGCAGATTTGCTGTCTACCCAAGACCGTGATTTGGAGCTAAGAGTTAAGCAAATTGCATACAATCTAAACTCAAATGTTCCAGAGATGATTCTCGGTTATGCGGAATTACTTTTATCCAGAGGTGATGTAGATCAAGCGGCGCTTGTTCTACAAAGAGCCTTATTGACCGGTGGGCTGAATGTAAGGCAAGCAGAGGCAGTGCGTGCTGCTTTACATTCTTTGGATGGAGTTTGAAGTGGGTGTGGTTCTTTTGCTATAATTAAGGCAGTTCAACCCACAGGTAACCAATTTCCTTCGCTCTGTGAGCGTATTCCTGTGGAAGCTTAATTATTAAATAAAGGAAATGAGCGAACAAGGAAATAGGGTGTCCATTCCGGACATCAAGACTGTGCTTGCCACAGGTCTACAGTTTGGGCATGATACCAGCAAATGGAATCCTGCAATGTCCAAATATATTTATACATCAAGGAAGGGTATCCATATCATAGATGTGGTTCAGTCTTTGGCTGCGCTGGAAAAATCAGTCGATTTCCTTCAGCAGGCTGCTAGTCGTGGTCATGTAGTGTTTGTGGGAACTAAACGACAATCATCTGAGATCGTAAAGGCAGCTAGTCTTGGGTGTGGAGCTTTTTTTGTAGTAAATAGGTGGCCAGGAGGTTTACTCACAAATTTTGCTGTAGTTAAGCGCAGTTTGGACAAATTATTGGAACTGGAGAAGCAATTTGAGCAAGGTGTGGAAGGTAGAACGAAATATGAGGTTTCTCGCATGAAGTCTGAGTGGGAACGGCTTGACCGTCTATATGGCGGTATCAAGACTATGACTGAGAAGCCGACTGCAGTGGTAGTTGTAGATCCAAATTATGAGAAGGTAGCTGTGCGCGAAGGGAGGAAGATAGGGGTGCCTGTGGTGGCATTGGCAGACACAAATTGTAACCCGAGTCTTCTGGATTATGTGATACCTGGCAATGATGATGCTATGCGCTCAATTGAGCTGGTAGTAAATGTACTGGCAGCGGCGGTCAAGGAAGGAAATGGGGGCAAAGGAATACAGCACAATCTCCGTGACTATAGCGATGTGGAAGTGAAGCTTCTGCGCCCAAAGGAAATAGTTGAGGAAACACAAGATGCGGCCATTTCCAGTAAGACTGAGCAGCCTGTGGAGCGGATTAAGCAACCGGTAGCTCGAGTGTCTGGATCTAAGCAGAAGTCAAAGGGTATTTTGGAGCGGGCAAAGGAGGGTGTAGGAAATGAAGTGGCCTCAAAGCGAAAGCCTGCAGCAAAGGCTGATGATGAATCTAGGAATTCGACTACAAAAAAACAAAAATAAGAGATATTATAAATAAAGAAAAATGGAAATTACTTTAGAGCAAATCAAAGAATTAAGAGCCATCTCTGGGGCGGGAGTGGGTATGGTCAAAGAGGCTCTTGAGCAGGCTCAAGGAGACACAAAGAAAGCAATAGAATGCTTACGAGAAAAAGGTGTTGCTAAAGGTGCAAAGCGGGCAAATCGTCAGGCTCAGAACGGTACGCTAGGGATGTATGTGCACAATGATGGCAAACTGGTGGTAGTGGTGGAGGTAGCTACAGAGACTGATTTTGCCGCCAAGAGTTCAGACTTGCAGAAATTTGCCAAAGATATTGCTTTGCATATTGCGGCAATTAACCCTGTATATATAGATATAAATGATATTCCAGAGCAGGAGTTGGAGGCGGAGAAGTCTCAGTTTGCAAAGGATGTGGAAGGTAAGCCGGCAGAGATAGCAGAAAAGATATTGCAGGGTAGGCTAGCGAAGTTCTATGAGGAAAAGGTGTTGATGGAGCAGATGCTTTTCTCCGATGAGACAAAAAAAGTGCGAGACTATTTCAATGAGATGCTGGCAAAGATAGGAGAGAAACTAGAAGTGACAAGGTTTGTTCGCCTTAAAGTAGGGGAACCTACTGCTAGCTGTGTACGTATCCAAGAGCCGATAATCATATAGTTCAAATGGCCATATTTTCTGAGAAATCATTGCAGTCTGAATTGGATGCTGCTGTGGTTTTCTTTGTGGATAGAATAGGGCAATTACGTGCAGGGCGACCTAGACCCGAAATGTTTGCTTCAATAGATGTGGAGGCTTATGGTACGACTTCGCCACTTAATGCTCTGGCAAACGTGATAGTGGAGAGTGCGCTAATGGTTGTCATTCAGCCTTGGGATAAATCAATTGTGAATGATATCGTGAAAGCCATCAGATCTGCTGACTTGGGCTATTCTCCTGTAATTGATGGTGATAAGGTGAGAATAAACATACCAGCGATGACAGAAGAACGTAGGCAACAGATTATCAAGGAATTACATGCCATGTTGGAGGAGGCGAAGGTGCGGGTGAGACAAGTGAGGCAAAAGTATAACAAACAAGTAGAGGGTGCCGATGGTGTGTCTGAGGAAGAGCAGAAAAGAGATAAGGCCTCCATCCAAAAAATGGTGGATGCTGTAAATGACAAGTTGGAAGAGCTTGCTATCAAGAAAGAGGAAGAGCTGAAAACTATTTAAATAAACATATGACTCCAGATATTGTTAACCATCTGCTTACATTAGTGGCTTTCATTGTCATTTTGGGTGTGCTGGTTTTTGTTCATGAGCTGGGTCATTTTATGGCAGCTAGGTTAATGGGCATTAAAGTAGAGGAGTTTGCATTTGGATTTGGCAGAAAGCTGTGGTCAAAGCAGTTTAAAGGCACACTGTATCGAATTAACCTTTTTCCTTTTGGCGGATATGTGCGAATGCAGGGAGAGGGTTATGATCAGAAAGATGCCAGGACAGACAGCTACACATCAAAGAGTTACCCGGCAAAGTTGCTGGTGCTAGTAGGTGGGGTGACGATGAATTTATTGCTTTCTGTGATATTGTTTGCAATTTATTTGGCAGCAAGTAATTACCAAGTAGCCTTCCGCAGTATCACTGAGTATCAGTTCCAAGGTGTGGAAAATGTCAACTTAGGGCTTTTACTTACCAATATTTATGAAGACTCTCCGCTAACTGGGTTGGTAGATCCAGGAGATGTACTGGTAGAATTTGCAGGCTCTCCTGTGGAGTCAGTAGCAAAGTTTCAAGCAGATTTGGAGTCCAGTGCTGGTAAGCAAGTGGACATAAAGGTGCAAGATTTCTCTACACCTGGGGCAGTGCCAGAAACGAAAACAGTAGACTTGTCC
>CAZGHV010000045.1:0-6711 GCA_964525705.1 uncultured Candidatus Saccharibacteria bacterium
GGATAGATCAGTATCTTTGCCAGCAATGAAGCCATGGGAGCGGAGAGTGGTGCATATGGCTCTTGCAGAAAGGGGAGATGTGCATAGCGAAAGTGAAGGACAAGATGCTGACCGCAAAGTGGTCGTGTCTCCTGCAAATTAAGATTTATAATTTCTTTTCAATATGAAGCAAATAAAAATAAAAGTAGAGCCACGTAAGATTAAAGGGAAAAAGGTGAAGAATTTGCGAAAGTCTGGGAGGATACCAGTTTCTCTCTATGGGCCCAAGTTTCCTGCACAAGATTATTCTGTGGAAAGCAAAGAATTTCAGGTGGCATTTGCAGAATCTGGGTTCAGCAGCTTGCTAGATACTGAGTTGGCAGATGGTAAAGAGAAGCTGTTGGTGAAGGAAGTGCAAAAAAACCCAGTTACAGACGAAATTTTCCATGTAAGTTTTTATGTGGTAGATCGCAACACCGAGATAACAGCAGAGATCCCACTGGAACTCGTGGGTAAATCACCAGCTGAGGACACTGGGGTAGGGTTTGTAGTGCAAGGACTCAATACTCTGACAGTGCGCTGCTTACCAGCAAATTTAGTCTCACAAATTGAGCTAAGTGTGGCCGAGTTATCGGAGGTCGGAGATAGTATCACAGTTTCGGATCTCAAGTTACCGAAAGGATTGGAGCTGGATAGCAGTGTGGACGCTACTACTTCTATTGTCTATGTGAGCGGAATGCAAAAAGAAGAAGTAGAAGAAGTAGAAGAAGCTGAGCCAGTAGCAGGAGAAGAATCCGAGGCAAAAACAGCTGGAACTGAAAGTGGTGAAACTGCTGATGCTCAAGAGGGCGAATAAAAACTTCTAGAAGTTCCGAAACTCACAAGGGTGTGGTAAGCTTGAAGGTAGTATGAGCAACCAGCAAGCAGTTACGGTCAATACCGATGCATTTGATCCTGCGGGAGAGATTCAGCAGCTAGCGCAAATGGTGGCTTCTGTGTCTATGCCAGCCGGATTGAAGGATAAAGCAGACAAAATGCTCGTTAGGTTGGGGCGGATGGCAAAACTGGGTACTTTTACTCAGGAGTATGAACCGGTAGAGCAGTACATCAAGTGGTTAATCCAAATCCCCTGGGGAAATTATTCAAAGGATATCCTAGACTTGGAGTCCGCAAAGCAGGAGCTGGATAAGCACCATTACGGGCTGGATATGGTGAAGGACAGGGTTCTGGAGTACCTGGCAGTAATAAAGTTGCAAACGGAAGGTTTGCCATCGACTGCATCGTTACCTCAAAAAGCGGTGGCTGAGAAGCCTAGCGAAGCTGTGATTCCTTCAGCCCAAGCAGAGGCCCCACAACAATTTCTGGAATCAAAGACACTAGAGACTCAAGACCATACACTGCAAACCACACAGGAAATGTCTCGCTTACAGGGGAGCTCTGCACATGCACCAGTTCTGTGCTTTGTGGGTATTCAGGGTGTAGGTAAAACGTCTATTGCCAAATCTATTGCCAATGCTATGGGGAGAAAGTTTGTGCGTGTTTCTCTTGGAGCCCTAGGAGATGTGTCCCAGATCCGTGGTATCCCAAAAGGGCAACTGAATGCGGAACCTGGGCAGATTGTGAAGTCTCTTATTCGCACAAAGTCAATGAACCCTCTTATTTTATTAGACGAGATAGATAAGACAAGCAGCGAAAGCGGTTTACGTTCAGACTTGATGGCTGCTTTGCTGGAGATACTTGATCCAGAGCAGAACTCCACGTTTGTTGACCATTACATAGATTTCCCCATAGATTTATCTCAGTGTATGTTTATCACAACTTCGAATAACTTGGGAGGGATTTCTGCTGCATTGCTAGATAGACTAGAAATTATCCGGTTTGGCAGCTATACAGATGATGACAAAGTCCAAATTGCTCGCAATTATATGTTGCCCAAGGTGCGTGAAGCTACAGGTATTACAGAGGCGCAGTTAAGTTTTGATGATGAAGTGTGGCCGATGGTGGTGAGACCTCTGGGGTTTGATGCAGGTGTCCGAGAGCTGGAGAGAACACTTACTTTACTCGCTCGCAAAGTTGCAAGGCTGATTGTGGAGGGAAAAGGGGCTGCTTATCGTGTGACAAAGGAGAATTTTCGACAATTTATCCCAGAAGACATCGGGGTCTACAGCTAGGATTTACGAATTATGAGACGCATTTCGCTTGAAGTTTGGCGCAGGGTGGAGTTGCGCAATTATTTCATACTTATAGCTCTATTTGCTTTTACTGAAGGGATGCTGGCTTTCCGTATCCCGTTGCTGGTGGATGAGCAGCTGGGGGGCTATGCAGCTGTGGGCTTGATGCTTGGATTGAGCAATTTTGCTGGGCTTCTGGTGTCTATTGTGTTTGGCTTCGTTACTGAAGTGACTAGTTTCCGGAAGTTCCTAGATATTGGGAGCATTATCTCCTGGCTCATGCTGCCTATTTTGCTTTTTGGTGAAGACTGGATTGCATTCATACTTCTAGTCATATTGTGGGGTGCACGTTTTGATCTAGTGTTCAATTTTGGGACTTCACTTTTTCTGGCGAAACATACACCTGTGGGCAAATTTACAATAGTATCTGGATTGGCATTGGTGGTGAGATATCTAGGGATATTTGGTGGGCCATTACTAGCAAACCTGATTGAGATAAACGACCGTGTCGTTTTTGTCGTCTTGCTAGCTATGGTCTATTTGCTGGAGCATGTGTTGATGCTGAGTAGTTTTACAGATCATCCAGGTCGTCATCATCGTACCAAGGTATTTCATCTTAGTTTGGTAACTGAATTTCAGATCATGCGAAGCAGGTTCTGGGCTATGGCTCCACATTTCTTTTTGGGCATGGGGGTGGCAGGGCTGGAAGCAGTATTTTTAATATTTGCTCCGGTTGCTTTCTCACAGACCTACCCACAACTGGCAGGATTGCTCACAGTTGTGGGGTTGCTGGCATATCTGTTTTTGCCTGCGATTATCCGGGTTGTTACTGGCAAACGTATGTGGTGGGTAATGACATTCGCTTTCGTGGGCACTTTATTCTTCTTGTTTCTGCTTTCCGGGGCAAATATGCCGGTTCTTCTAGCTGTAGCTATTTTTGGATTATTCCTTATGTCTGCAGTGGCAATGGCTATAAATGACGGCATCTTCTTACGGATTCTAAATCAGGATCGAGTTTTTGAGGAAGATGAGATAATGTCTGTGCGCGGTTTGAGCTCAAATGTAGCGTTTGTGCTGGTTGCAGTTGCTGGGGCGTTACTGGCGGATAAAGTAGGATTTATTTGGGTGGTGCTGGGCACTGGTGCACTATTTTGTCTTTCAATGATTGCATTTATGATTTTTAAACCAAATGAAGCTATCTGAATTACACCTCAAGTGCATAAATAGTGGTAAATATCCTCTGTTCCCAGGCGCTACTAGGCTTGTCCCTGGGTATGGCAACCCAAAGGCGGAAATTATGTTTATTGGTGAGGCTCCGGGTGCAGATGAGGATGCAAAAGGGATCCCCTTTGTGGGAAGGGCAGGAAAGTTTTTGGACGAAATGCTGCAATCTATCGGAGTTGCTCGCGAAGAAGTATATATTACAAACATGGTGAAATGTCGCCCGCCAAATAATCGCGATCCTGAAGAGTCTGATATTAATCTGTATAAGGCTTGGTTGGACTTTGAAATAGAGCTAATCCAGCCAAAGGTATTTGTTCCGCTAGGTAGGTTTGCTTTGGGTAAATTTCTGCCTGGGAGAAGCATCTCACAGGTTCACGGCCAGACGTTCCGGGTTGATGGCAAAATTTTCTTTGCTATGTATCACCCTGCAGTGGCACTTTACAAAGGAAGCATGCGTGAAGTGTTGTTGGCGGATATCCAGAATTTGAAGAAAATTCTAGATGGGGATGAAAGTGGGGTGGAGGATTTGACAACAATGACCAACAAAGACATTGAAGAAATAAAGGCACGACTCAAAAAAGAACCCCCGCAGCAAGCTGCAAGGGCAAAAGGTCAAGCGGAACAATTGGGTTTAGTCTAGGCCTTGAGATTTTAGGAATGCTTTGTATTCTTTGTCTTTGGCCATAGCATCTTCCACCGCATTTCGTACTACCTGCGCTTTGTGCATGCGGCGTACATCTGCAGCCCAACCCAGGTACTTATCTATCTCTGGAGAGATGATGAGGATGAATTTGGTGTCGATCATCTTCTTTGCTTCTTCGATAAATTCTCTTGAAACCTTTGTGGCACTTACGGCGTCGTTGTATGCTCTAACTTGAAATAGCTTTGACTCATTCCCTTGGAAGAAGTTAGGCAGGTGATTGGTTTTGCTCGTATTGAAAATTGCTAAGACTGGTTTCTTCTCTGCCTGCGCTATGGCTATTTCATATCCAACACTGCTGCTAGGCTCTGTTACTTCGGCTATCACAACATCTGCTTCTCTTATGCGGCGGATAAGAGCTTTGTGCGTCTCTCGAAAGTCGTTTGTCGTGATCTCAAAAACACTTCCAACGTTTTGGTTCAGCGTGCTCTCGTTGTCTGGTTTAAAAGGTCTTCTTAATATTACATTCCCTTCTCCCTTCAAATTGTTGGCAAGATCCTTCAATAGCTGATGGTTTTTGTTTGTATACAGATATGATGCGGTATAGTATATGCGCATGATTGTTAGTAATAAGTTTTTGATTATAGCACGTGTTATATCACAAGGTAATAGTAAATATATATCGATTTCGCTGTCTTATTGCGATAACAATCTACTGCAGTGTGTGGGGGTAATCGCTGATTGTGAGATTGTGTTGGAAGTCTTGAATCATGTGTTGAGCTAATATGGCAGATACCTCCTTTGCATAGCTGGTTTTCGAAATTGATGTAACGAGTGCTTCAAATCTACCCGGTACGGCTATGATCTCTTCTGGTAAGGGTAGGTTTCCAATCTGTATCTTGGGTTCACCGAATTCTTTGGTAAGCCGTTCGATAGAGTTGTTTGTTTTATCATAGAAGAACAGGGGAAGGAGATTTCTAAACACCAGTTTATTTGCCCTATGAAGGAAAATCTGTGATGCATTCTCCGTTGGGATGTCCTTTGTCGTTAGATAACCATCTTCCCACATTGAGTCCCAGTGGTGGTTATAGAAATGCGGATCATAATTTATCCATCTATTAAAATTTAGCCTGCTTTGAATAATTCTTCTTCCAGAAGTCATTACCTTCTCTTCCTGAAAGATTGCCTTTGCTCCTTTGCTGAGTAGGTAAAAACTGATTTTTAGATCACCTTCGTTTAGTCTCATATTGCCAGTTTTATGGATTACGGCTAGGGATTCTTCGAGCCTCGATATGTCATATATGACTGCCTGCCCATTTCCAAACCAAATCTGTGTCCTCATTAGGTTAGTCAGGATCTTGTTGTAAGACATATATATCTTTTGGAAGTTGGGAAGTGTGTCAAAGCCAAAGTAGGTGAAGGGACTGTAAATGTAGGTGTTTTCTTCGGGATGTTTATTTATTGTTGTTAAGGCATCCTCGATCCAGCCTTCTGTTGCGTAGTATGAATCTGCATCTAGGATTGCCACTTTTTGGCACCTTGAATGGTTTTTTAGGTGGAGAAGAGCATGTTGTACCGCAGCATACTTCCCCGGGGTGCTTGTAGTAAGTATCTCTGCCTGAGGAAGATGTAGCTTCACCTCATCTTTTAGTGCTGGTATTGTTCTGTCTCTGGAGCCATTGTCTACAAATATCACATCAACCTTCTCTATCTTTGTCTGTGATGCAATGCTACCTACTAGCCGATGAATGTTTTTTTCCTCGTTTAACAGTGGTATTACAACTGAAAGCATAGTGGATCATCCTTACTAGGGGCTATAATAGCATGTAATAAGTATATAATAAACAGGGCTGAAAAATGGAGTATTTGCCTATGTCCCAGCGTTTCATTGTGAGAACCTCCTCCCCTTTGCCCTTTCCCTCGTCTTACAGTACACTATTGGTGATGTTTGGAAGAAAGCCCAAAATTGACTCAAAAGCTCAAAAGACTCAATTAGCACTGGATATAGGCACAGAATTTATAAAAACAGTTCTGTTTCGCATCACTCCTGAAAAGAAAATTGAGGTGATCGGCTATGACCGTACGCCCCAGAAAGCAAATGCAATGCGGGGCGCACTCATTGTGAATCTGCAGAATGTAATTGATGTAGTGGACACTAGTATAGGGTCGGCAGTGGCGATGGCAGAGGATGTAATAAAAGGACCGGTGACTCTACCTGCAGAGGCGATATTGGGGATTGCTGGTGAGCTGGTGAAAGGAGTGGTAATTGAGGTGAATGTAGAACGTGAATCCCCAAAAGCAAAGATAACGGAGAAAGAAGTTGCGGACATTATAGGCAAGATCAAGAAGCAAGCATTTGCTGGCGCAAAGGAGGAGATCGCTGCAGATACAGGTATTCGGACAGACCAGATTGAGGAAATAGAAACTGTAGTTAATAGCGTGTATATCGATGGGGTGAAGGTGGACTCGCCATTAGGGGTGCCGGCGGGTCCGCTGC
Organism: uncultured Candidatus Saccharibacteria bacterium; assembly: GCA_964525705.1. Taxonomy (GTDB): domain Bacteria; phylum Patescibacteriota; class Dojkabacteria; order J137; family JAEUSD01; genus CAZGHV01. The sequence goes on from CAZGHV010000045.1 coordinate 6,512, forward strand.
TGAACAGCGCGTGGATTCTCTATTATGCGGGCTCGGCTTCAGCGTTCTGACGTATAAGACCGTGCGCTCGCGCTACCGCGCCTGCTACGGATTGCCGAACCTGCTGCCGGTGCGGAGCGCCGGGCTCGATCGGGGCGGGCGCACGGTGGCGGCGGACCCGGCGGCTGAGCGGGTGGAATCATGGGCGATCTCTTTCGGGA
>CAZGHV010000046.1:0-6656 GCA_964525705.1 uncultured Candidatus Saccharibacteria bacterium
GTATGTAGCAGTCCCATTCTCAAATGAAATGAGTCTTCCTTCAACCAAGTTTGAACCACGAAGATCAATATCTATTTTTATTACTGTTCTAGATTTTGCCCAGTGATAATCTACTGCCAAGTTGTGTACCTGAACTTGAACATAATTTTTCCCTTCTGCTGTAACCAGTTCAGCCTCTGCATTTGGGATAGAGTTATCACCCACATTTTTCATTGCCCAGCTATACTGAAATGAATCCCCATAATCCACATAGTAATATGAATTATTTTCCAACGTGGATCCACTAGCTGCAGTTATTATTTCTTGCTTGGACTGCGAACGCACATTATCTGTGCGTAACTCACCAGCCGCAGCAGAGGAGGTGGTAGTGGCAGTTGTAGTTATCGATGATGCAGACGTAGAAGTGGAGACACTACTCACAGAAGTAACGGATGTTGTTGCTGTTTGCCCTAGTCTAGCTTCTGTTTTAATTCTGAGCACAAGTGTATTGCCGCCTTCTAAGTAGGCATAGTATTTGCTAGCTGCAGCCAGCAAAAGTTCAAACTTAAGATGCTCTTCTTCTTGTATGCCAGTAATTGACATCACATTTCCAGCTTCTACTTTTATCTCCTGGAGAAGTGACTGCTTTCCCGTAGGCAACCCAGCAAACACAACAACAACTTTACGCTGCAGAGAGTCATAATTTATAGATATGGACGGCAACCCTGTAGCTGCTGAGGTCACGGACCAACGAGTCTCGGTGAATGTTTCATACAACTCATGCCGGATGCTCTCCATCACAATTCCGGGAAGATCATTGGTGGGGCTCCCTAGAGATAGGTCGTCAGTCGTATAGTCACTATTTGCCACCAGCTTAGTTGCATCTGCATCAAGCTTCTGTAGAGACGAAATTTCCACACCTTCAATGGCCACAACTTCCTGCTCAGGTGGTTCTACTTCTGGCTGGACTTCTCCAGATTGGTTATTCACCAACGCTTGTAGTATTAACAACATCCCTACACCCAAAGCTACAACTACCAGAATGAAAATAATTATCCTCTTTGAACTACCTTTACCGTCATCCTGCATATCACGACGCATACTAAAACGCAAAGGCTGATCCGCATTGGCGCTCTTATCGTCCAGGACATTGACTTTAGGGGCTGTGGCAAATCTGCCAGATGGGGAAACAAAGTCCTCTGAGGCCTTGCTGGCCCGTGTGGTTAATAGGCTATCTACCTTGGACATAATATCCGAGTTAAAAGTACAAATTACTTCAGTATAGACTACCTACAGAAAGATAGCAACAACATGAAGTAATCTTGATGATTCCTTCCCCGACAACTCTACACAACTATTAACTTATAGTTACTTTCCGTTCTAGAATATCAGGAGTAGCGATTTGTAGTTTGTAAATGCTAAAATGCCTGGTTCACAGGATGAAAGCATGGTGACACCACAATCACATATCATTATCCGAGGTGCTAGAGCAAATAACCTCAAGAATATTAGCCTAGATATCCCCAAAAATAAGCTTGTGGTAATTACAGGTCTATCTGGATCCGGAAAGTCCTCATTGGCATTTGACACTATTTACGCAGAAGGGCAGAGGAGGTATGTAGAATCACTTTCGGCATATGCAAGACAGTTCCTGGGATTAATGGAAAAGCCAGATGTCGATTTAATTGAAGGCCTTTCACCCGCCATATCTATTGACCAAAAAAGCGCTGGGCATAACCCCCGATCTACTGTGGGCACTGTAACCGAGATCTACGACTATCTGAGATTGCTTTTTGCTCGAGTTGGACACCCACGGAGCCCAGTCTCTGGACAGAGGTTGCAAAAGCAAACTGTACAACAAATAGTAGATAGTGCACTTGCAATCCCAGCACAATGGGGGACCAATGAAATTAAGGTGCAGATTCTTGCTCCAATAATCAAAGCCCGCAAGGGTTCGTACGAAGAGCTGTTTCAAAGATTTCTGGCACAAGGATACATCCGAGTAAGAGTAGACGGCAATATTTTTAATCTAGAAGAAGACATCTCGCTTGATAGATACAAACAACATAATATCGAATTAGTTATTGACCGTTTATTGCTTAAAGAAGAAGACCCTGTACTACAAAAACGACTCACAGACTCGATAGAGCTAGCACTGAATCTAGGTGAAGGAGAAGTACTCATAAACATAAATGAAACAGAAGACCGATTCTATTCAGAAAAACTCGTAGATCCTACTACAGGTAAATCTTTCCCCGATATAGAACCTCACAGCTTTTCATTTAATTCGCCCCATGGAGCATGCCCAAGATGCACCGGGCTAGGAATCATCAAAGAGATAGATCCCAGCAATGTTTATAATCCACGGCTCACAATCAGTGAGGGGGGCATATATCCGTGGTCTAGAAGCGCAGACAATATGCAATCGTGGCAAATGCAGATTTTGCAACAAGTAGCAGCAGATGAAGGGTTTTCTATTCGTACACCGATAGGGGAACTATCACCAGCACACCTCAATTTAGTCCTATATGGCTCAAGTGAGAAAAAGTACAAGGTTTCTTACCAAAGCGAGAATACAGGTGCAAAAATAGAACATGCAATCGCCTTTGAAGGCATTATTCCAAACCTATTGCGCAGATATGAACAAACAGAGTCGGACTACATCCGCCGAGAAATAGAGGAATACATGACAGAAAGAGATTGTCCCGAGTGCAATGGAAAAAGATTGAAGGTCGAATCTTTGGCGGTAACCATAGGTGGCAAAAATATTGTTCAAGTTTCAGACATGCCGATTTCTCAGCTTTCAGCTTGGATCTCATTTGTCAGCACTGCCGATGCCGACAAAGAAAATGATGACCTGCTTTCCGATCAAGAAAAAGAAATCGCAAAACAAATATTTAAGGAACTCTCAGCACGCACTGGATTCCTCACCTCCGTAGGACTAGATTATCTCACACTTAACCGCCGAGCCAATACTCTTTCTGGCGGAGAAGCGCAACGTATCCGCTTAGCCTCTCAGATTGGTACCGGCCTCACAGGTGTTCTGTATGTACTTGATGAGCCTTCTATAGGACTTCACCAACGAGATAATGCTAGATTGATTGAAACTTTGAAGCATTTGCGCGATCTAGACAACACTGTTTTGGTAGTTGAGCATGATGAAGATACAATCACCACCGCAGATCACATCATCGACATCGGCCCTGGTGCCGGCGAGCATGGAGGGGAAATTGTGTGCGCAGGAGATCTAGCAACAGTCAAGTCTTGCCCAGAATCAATCACTGGACAATATCTCACACACAACCGCCAGATTACGAAAGAAACGATCACCCAAGACTTGGAAAAAATTGGAATTCAAAATGAGAGACATGTTTCAAACAAACATTTACAGCTCATCGGCGTCTCCCACCACAATTTACAAAATGTTGACCTCAATATTCCGCTCGGGAAATTCATATCCATAACCGGTGTATCTGGTAGCGGTAAGTCATCATTGGTTAATGATGTGCTATATAAAGCATTGGCACGTGAGCTGTATGGTAGCAAAGACATCCCAGGACAATACTCTCAGCTGAGAGGAATAGAGCACATAGACAAAGTAATCGATATCGACCAGTCTCCTATAGGTCGCACTCCACGTTCAAATCCTGCTACTTACACCGGAGTGTTTGGTCCCATCCGGGATATTTTTGCACATACTCAAGAAGCAAGAGCCAGAGGATATAATCCTGGACGGTTTAGTTTTAATGTAAAAGGTGGACGTTGTGAAAACTGCCAAGGCGATGGCCTGATCAAAGTAGAAATGCAGTTTCTGCCAGATGTGTATGTTACTTGCGAGGTCTGCAAAGGGTTACGATATAACCGAGAAACTCTGCAGGTTGATTATAAAGGAAAAAACATTTCCGAAGTTCTAAATATGAACGTAGAGGAAGCATTGAAGTTTTTTGAAAACATAACGCCTATCCGCAGTAAATTGCAGACTCTGGTTGACGTCGGACTTGGCTATATCCGGCTTGGACAATCTGCTACCAGTCTTTCTGGAGGCGAAGCTCAAAGGGTAAAATTGGCATCTGAATTATCTCGCAGGCAGACAGGCAAAACCCTGTATATTCTAGACGAACCTACAACCGGGTTGCATTTCGAAGATGTGCGCAAGCTCCTGGTGGTGCTACATGGGCTAGTCGCCAAAGGCAATACTGTGGTGGTAATTGAGCACAATCTTGACGTAATCAAAACAGCTGACTGGGTAGTAGATCTAGGTCCTGAGGGAGGCGATAAAGGGGGACATATCCTGGCAGAAGGCACTCCAGAACAAATAGCAGAAATAGCAGAAAGCTATACTGGACAGTGGCTGAGTAAGTTGCTCTGAGTTTCCATCTCTTCAAGAATCACATCTCAAAACTAGCCAGATTTATTTCACTGATATAGATTTCTAGAACTAATTGTAATTGTGCAACTTATATATTTTGCTATCTCGCTCAATTCCCACCAATTTTCAAAGGGCAAAGTTGACACCTGCCATAGCTACTGGTGTAGACTAACGTGTTAACTATTATTTATAAACGGAATGGCTAGCTATCAAGAAGATTCAATAAACCTGCATCGCAAATTGAAAGGGAAATTGGCAGTAAGTAGCAAGGTGCCAGTAAATACAAAAGAAGACCTTTCACTTGCATACACACCAGGCGTAGCAGGAGTTTCCAAGGCGATAGCCCAAGACAAGTCTTTGGTGACAGAACTCACTTGGAGAGCAAACGTAATCGCTGTCGTATCCGATGGTTCAGCTGTACTTGGATTGGGAAACATTGGTCCTGAAGCTGCAATTCCAGTAATGGAAGGTAAATGCCTTCTATTTAAAGAATTTGCCGGAGTGGACGCTGTACCGATTGTGCTCGCTACTCAGGATCCGGAAGAAATTATTCGCACAGTCAAAATGATCGCTCCCTCATTTTCTGGAATTAATCTGGAAGATATCTCTGCTCCAAGGTGCTTTGAAATTGAGGAAAGGCTACAGGCAGAACTAGATATTCCTGTGTTTCATGATGACCAGCATGGCACCGCTATTGTAATCTTGGCCGCACTTATTAATTCTGCCAAAGCACTGAATACAGAGTTAAAATCCCAAAAAGTTGTTATCAATGGCGCTGGAGCAGCTGCAATTGCGGCAACAAAGCTATTAAGCAGTTACGGTTATTTCGACATCACTCTCTGCGATTCAAAAGGAATAATATCTCGTGACCGCACAGACTTAAATCTAGTCAAAAAAGAAATATTAGAGTTCACAAATAAAGCTAACCAGTCTGGAAGCTTGGCAGATGCATTGCCAGGTGCAAAGATAATGCTTGGACTTAGCGTCGGTAACGTTGTTACTCCAGAGATGGTGAAAACAATGTCAGCTGATCCGATTATTATTGCCATGGCAAACCCAGATCCAGAGATATTGCCAGATGCCGCAAAAGAGGCTGGAGCAGCAATAGTGGCTACTGGCAGATCCGACTTCCCGAACCAAGTTAATAATGTGCTGGGTTTCCCGGGTATTTTTCGCGGACTACTGGATAAGAAAATCACAAAAGTGACCACGGAAATGAAGATCAAAGCTGCAGAGGCGATAGCAGGTATGGTCACCAACCCCACTGTGGAGATGATCATCCCATCCCCACTCAACAAACAAGTGGCCGAGGTCGTCGCCAACGCAATTTAGTACTTGGGCTCGATAAAGAATCGTTTTGTAAAAAACCGGCTCTGAAATAAAGTTGTAGGGTAAATCAATGCATAAGCTGCGCGCCCATCTTTATCGGCTATATACAAAATTGATCATAGTTGCTAGCATCCCTTTGGTATAAGTTTTCTAGAAGGTAATGTTTGCACCAGAGTTAGAAGAGCTGCCTGGAGAGATAATCCTGGCCAACAACATAAAAAAAAGACTAAAACTAGAACTTGAACTACTGCATGATTTAGCTACTAGTTGCGAATTACGCGATGGCGTTCCCCAATGGCTTAATTTCACTGGAAATTATAGCGGCATAGAATTATTCAAGGGTATTTCTATGGCCAACTTACTTCTAGAACAAATTAAGGCCACATTGGCCTTAAGACAGTGTATGCGTAATAACACTCCTGCATTTGTCTTGGATATCGGTGGAGGCCTTGGGCTCTCCATAAATGATCTATTATCTGACAGCACTGTAGAAGAGGCAGTTGAAAAAAAGCTACTTTTCTTGGTAGTCCTCAATGCTGGCTTTGACATCAACTACTTATTGAGCGAAGAAGCACACTTCTCATCCCAAAACCCGGATCCAGCATACACAGACAAGGTGGAGAAGGCAAAAATCAACCATCATTCAGGTAGAGTGCATTATCGTACTGGGGCTTTGTGGGATACGCTTAATTGTCAAATAGGCGATACACCCATCATGGGCAATGTGATTGCATTAGTTGAATATCGCTGCTTAATTCACAGCTACATCCCAGATCTACTCATGTGGTTCATGAACCAAAGCTTGGCAAGAGATGGGGTAATGCTTGTGGGATCAAACAAACCTAGGGGCATTGAACCTAAGGGAGAATATGGAGACCCTATTAACTACCTCCGGATGGAGGCATTAGATAGGGGTATCGGCAACTTGCTTGCAGGTGGAGTTAACCTACAGGCAGGAAACGAAAACCTATCTGTCTAT
>CAZGHV010000047.1:0-6649 GCA_964525705.1 uncultured Candidatus Saccharibacteria bacterium
TACTGGGGTTGAAGTTCACCTGTTTCTAGAGAATCAAGGGTTTTCACAGGCACCTTTAAGTCCTGGGAAAGGGTTGTGAATACAGGGTTTTGGCTGCCTGGTTCACTGAAGAGGGCCTGGATGTCGTATTGCTTGACCGTGGCTACTACCTGCTGCACATCTGCTGGATTCAAACTGGCTTCAGGAATCTCCACCACCGCCACCTGCTTTAAGCGGTAGCGATCGGCTAGATAGGGGAAGGCGTCGTGGAAGGTGATGAAGGTGCACTCGCGCCTCTGACAGAAGTCCAGTTGCTGGCGAAACTGTTGATCGAGTTGCTGCAGTTGTTGGGTATAGGCGGCGGCATTGGTCTCGTAGGTCGCCTGATTGTCCGGGTCAGCCTTGATCAGGCCATCGCGGATTGTTGCCACCTGCATCTGGGCCCGCACCGGGTCCAACCACACATGGGGATTTGCCTCTGCATGTCCATGATCATCTGCTTCGCCCCCGGCTACGGGTTCTACCACAGGAGAGATCTGCTGCAGTGTCTTCAGGCCCTGACTGGCATCAATTTGCATCAGATCTGGATTTTGGGCACTTGCAACGGTAGTGGTCAGAAAGGCTTCCAATCCCAGGCCATTGCTGACCAGGACATCCGTTTGGGCGATCGCCTGGACATCAGCAGGTCGGGACTGATATTCATGCACCTCTGTACCAGGTGGAATCAGGAGTTGCACCTCTGCCGCCTCACCTGCCACTGCTTTGGTAAACAGATACATCGGCAGAATTGTTGCTGTGACTTTGAGCTTTGTTGCCTGGGAACCAGCCGTGGGAGTGGCGACTGGAGACACTGCGGCGGTGCCATCAGAGACGGAGTTCCGGGGACCACAACCTGCGATCGCCAATAACGGCAGCACTCCCAGCATCAGCGACCTCAGCACCAGGGGGGACTGTAGAAGTGACAGCGTCATAGATAGTTACGAATAAGGGTAAGAAATGAGAATGAGTCTCACTCTTAATCTTATGAGCTTTATGATGCCTGTCAACTGACGGATTCAGAACAGTCTCTGCTCAAGCCTTGAAACCTGAAGCTCGGTAGTTGGACCTCAAAGCGCGATCGCTCCACCCTAAAGCTCGGTGGTTGGACCCTAAAGCGCGATCGCTGGAGCCTGAAGTGCGATCGCTCCACCCTGAAGCTCGGTAGTTGGAGCCTGAAGTGCGATCGCTCCACCCTGAAGCTCGGTAGTTGGACCCTAAAGCGCGATCGCTGGAGCCTGAAGTGCGATCGCTCCACCCTGAAGCTTGGTGGTGGACCTCATTGAAATGATACGAGTTGTTTCTATATCAGGTTCGGTGGTGGTAAAGCGATCGCTGCTCTGCCTATCTCCAGCCGTCTCTCAGCACTTAAGTGAGCGATCGCTCTGTTCAATCTAGCCTGATGACCTAGCTTTTTCGCCTATCCTCCAGTTTCTATGGATTACAATAAACCTGCATAGGGTCAAAATGGAAACATTAACATGCCTGCCAAAGACCTCTATCATGACACTGTTAAAACTGCTTTAATCAAAGATAGGTGGACAATTACTGATGATCCACTGATTCTAAAAGTTGGTATGCGCAATGCCCTAGTTGACCTGGGTGCAGAAAAACTGATTGCTGCTGAACGAGGTCTTGAAAAAATAGCTGTTGAAGTAAAGAGCTTTACCAGCCCTTCTCTCATCAGTGATCTTGAAAAAGCATGGGGGCAATTCTTTCTATACAGTAGAGTACTGCAAAAACGAGAACCTGATCGTCGCCTATATATGGCAGTTGGCCGCAGCATTTTTGAAACGTTTTTTGAGGAGGATGCGGGACGGCTTTTGTTACAAGAACCGGGTTTTCATCTACTTGTGTTTGACGAAGCTATTGAGGAGATTATTCAATGGAAACCACTGATCGGACTTTAGAGCAATGGCGCGAGATTCTAGAAAAGATTCTCCAATATTACGCTGATCTTCCCTACCGTTATGGTGAAGTTAAAACCTATATGATTGTCAGTCGCGATCGCAATCATTTTATGCTTGTACACGAGGGGTGGGAAAATCGTCGCCGCGTCTACGGGACCATTGTCCACGCTGAAATCCGCAATGACAAAATCTGGATTCATTATGATGGCATTGAGGACGGCATTACGGATGAATTGGTTGCTGCGGGAGTTCCCAAAGACCATATTGTGCTTGCTTTTCACTCACCCGAAGTTCGCCAGCATACGGGCTATGCGATCGCTTAGGAAAATGCTCTTTGCGATCTCGATTTCACGGTCAAAAACTCATGCAATTCATCAATGGGAACCGGAGCACAATAAATATCAGGCTTGAATTCATCAACTTCTTCAAATGACTCAATTGCCTGTTTTAATTTGGTGATTGCTTCATCTTGTGTCTCACCCTGGCCAACGATTCCATTTTCTAAGCATAGAGCAACCCAATGCTTTCCACTCTGACGTAACACAGCAGTATAAAAATCCATTTGGAATGGCTTTGTATAAATAAACTTACTTGTGTATTGTAGAACAGTTTTAGCTGCTCTGCGGATATCCCAAGATGCGTGTCTTACGTTGGCACAAGATGATATGAGCGATCGCTCTCTTCAATCTGTCCGCCGAGATCGCCCCCCATCAGGGATATTCTGCGATCACACTCTTCAATCTGTCCGCCGCGATCGCTTCCCATCAGGGAGATTCTGCGATCACCCCAATCAATTGATTTCTCAATTCAAAAAGTCTTAGTTCTCACTCAAACCTAGTCTGCGCCGCATTTCGGTGCTGGAAATTTTGCCTTCAGAGTGTTATGGCGATCGTGATTTCTCAATTAGCTCAATGAATTTAGGATTAGTACTGAAGTAAGATGATCTCCAGGTCAATGTCTTCAAGCATGATTAACCCTGTGATGGTGAGTCAATTGCTACGTAATAATGGGACAAAGCCTGCTTGTCTAAAATGTTCATCATAGGCAAGTGCTTGTGAAATGCCTCGTTCCTGCATAATCAAAAACGAAGAACAATCTACCAAGCCCCATGCTTTATCTTGCCGTTGTGCGTACAGTGCTAAAGCCTGTTCGAATTGCTCATTTGTCTGAGGAACAACTTCAACTTTTGGATCTTTTCGAAGTTGCTCAACAACCTTGACAGAACGCTGACGAAACTTTGCTCCCATTGCTGCATGGTGATTGAGAAACTCTACCAACACCATTTGGCTAGTAACAGTTAATTGAGCCTGAATAGCCTGAGACGTGGTGATGGCTTTTGTATGCAAAGCATCACGGGGGTTAAACAAAGCAATCCAATAGCCTGCATCAGCGAAAACTATCTTCATTGATCTTATTTGGGAGCGCCGTAAAGATAATGTTTATAGTTGATTGAGCCGTCTGTGGGCACTTTAGCCCATTCCTCGTCAGGGATTTGAGCGCCGAGTTCTGCAACAACTTCCCAAATTGGGCGTTGCTCTCCAGTGGGTGAGGACACAGGCTCTGTTGATGGGACGTTTTCGCTCTGGAATTTGGACGATGAAGTTGCCATGACTTCTTAAGTCTTAATCGGATGTGTAACTATTGTACGCTAAACAACTAACCTCAGTTACTTTTTTGAAGGCCAACAGCGATCGCTACTTTAACTCTCCCCAAAAGTCTCCTATACGTCTGATAGAGCGATCGCTCTCTTGAATCTGTCTTCTGCGATCGCCCCCCATCAGGGATATTCTGCGATCACACTCTTCAATCTGTCCGCCGCGATCGCTGCTCTTCAGGGACATTGTGCGATCACCTCAATCAATTGATTTCTCAATCCAAAAAGTCTTAGTTTTTACTCAAACCTAGTCTGCGTTGCATTTCAATGCTGGAAATTCCGCTTTCAGAATGTTGATGCGATCGCGATTTCTCAATCGAACCTTAGTACCAATTAGTAACTATTAATACATACCATAGATTATACTGTGGTAATTTGTGGCCTACTGTGATGCTTTAAATTGACTCCCACTTTTGTTTTTGAATGACATCATTTATTTCAGACTCCAAGGCTATAAAGGCAGGCAAGACTCGTAATGGGCTAAAATCATCAATTAGTTCTGAAACTCGATGAATACTATCACTGGCTGAAAACTTTCTAAGCCGTCTTGACGAGAGATCACTAGCTTCACGAAGAAGCCTACGCAGCTCCATTTTAGGATTAGGTAAGTGCTCAAGTCTCCTAATATCTGGAAGCTCTAATGTAATTCTTCCATTGGGATTAGATGCGGCTTTACGCAAGGCAACAATATCAAATAATAACCATGCTTCTGTCATACGAACTGGTACAACACAAACGGTCGGCATAGAACCAAGAGAAGCAACTTTGGCAACAGCTGTGCGAATCTCATTTACGCGGGTTTCATGAGAATCCCTTTCCGCGTCACGATGGATAAATAGAAGCTCACATGGATATAGAGCTATGCTAGATTTAATTCGTTTTTCAAATGTACTTATTAATGATTTAGGTAAACGGCTAAGATCTGCCCATTGGGGTTGGATAGCCCAATTGTTAAGGTGGGTTTTCAACAGCCAGTTGAGGATAGGAATAAGTGCCTTGTCTGAACTGCCGTCAGAAAGTAAAGTATAACAGAGTTCCATTATCGCTTTTCACTAAAAAGACCTGGAATGTAGGGGTGAAGGTCTTCCCTGTCCACAACTCGTCGCTTCTCAGATTTCTTGGATTTTGATTCCTTATGGTTTGAATGGTTCCAGTTGTTTTCATATTCTAAATCTTGATTAGGTACTGGATTGAGGTATGCAAGAAGTTTACCTAGCGAAATAACATTTTTACAATTGGCTTCTGGATTTTTAAGGCGTCGCCAAGTATCAGGTAAGTATCCAAAACAAACCCGCTTGAACCTTTGACCTAAGTGTACTGTCTCTTTTAATTCAGCCACCAAAAGGCTATCCTCAGGTACTTGCATAACAACTGATGGGGAATGAGTATTAATAATTACTTGAAGTAAAGGATTGTCAGGGCCAATCTCTTCATTTGTATCGGTAGCGATATCACGAAGAAGTTCAAGAATCTTTGGAATTCGCTCTGGGTGAATTCCATTCTCTGGTTCTTCAAGGCATAGAAGACCTTGAGCTTCTGGATCTAGTGCAAGGACTGCCAGGGCCAAAAATCGCATCGTTCCATCCGAAAGTGCTTTGGCTGAATGAGTTGTTCCATCTCGACTTGTCACCATCAAAGTAAGAAGTTCTCGTCGATCATCTCGATCAACCCACACTTTATCCACATCATCAATCAGGGTAGCTAAGCGGTTGGCAATTTCGTAATAAACCTGGTTATCTACTCCATCATCAAATTGCCCATTTTTATGTCTTTCTAGCCTTGCAAGATGATAAAGAGTAGCAGCCAAGTGAGAACCATCCGTTTCTAATTTAGTAGGAGCAGTGAATTCGTCAGGCCGTCTTAAGGAAGAGGGTTCTAGCTGGAGTAATCGCCACGATTGCATCTCCCGCCGAGCGACCAGTGCAGTTGGGTTTTCAGCAGCATTAGTAACAGACAAGACCGTGCGAGGAAGGTTAATTGCCGATCTACCTAGAGGTCTACCACTACTTCCACCATCTTGATGGAGTTTAATAATTCTATTAGCATCATCGCCTTCCGTTGAAATAAAATATGGTACTCTTCGCTCTCCTATAACTGCTGTTTTTCGCCAGGTTTTAGGATTATGAGGAAACAGCAGATGTTTAGCTGCATCTCCACGATTAATGTGAACCAATTCTTCTTTGATGATCTCTAGGGTTCCTGATGATCGGGGACTATTATCAGCACGATAGGCAAGTTGAATAGAATAGCGTAAAAAAGTAATACTTGCTTTTGCCTTTTGTCCTAAATCATCCTCCCCTTCGGCTGGTACAATCATCTCCGCTTCAAAAAACATTTGGTCGTCATAAAGATCACCTACTCGATGAAATAAACTCCGTATGTCGCCTGTTTTTCTTTTTTCATCGCGCACAGATAAAGCAGCTTCAATCAAAGGTAGATTAGCTAATGCGCTTAGAAATTTAATGGCATCAAAAAGGTTAGATTTGCCAACACCATTAGCCCCGGCAATGCAGGTAAATGCTCCAAATCGAACATCCACGTCAACAAGATTTTTAAATCCAGATACCTTTAGCCGTGTCAGCATTACAAGTCCTTCTAAGCAATCTACTCTGACAGAAGTAAGAGGCCCGTACAGAAGATATTCCTTAACATCATAACGGATACTTAAATCAGTATTGATTCAAGAGAGCTGTTGAAGTGGTGCATACATCAGCTTGCCCTCAGCCATAAAGCCCGCTTATGGCCACACCTGTACTTCTCCTTCGTCATTCATTCTTCTGAGGTTCGTTTTACTGCCTCCATAATACCCGATGAGGGAAACTTATCAAAGACAGATTGATCTCTCTGGAGTGAGAGTGTGGCTGGCTCGATCGCGATCTCCATTTACTCCCCAAAAAATAACAGCGATCGCTCCCAACGATAAAGTTCGCTTATGGTCTTCCCGTCGCTTCTCCTTCACCTTAGGTATACCTTTCCTATACCTTAGGTATACTCAACCCACCCTTCTAATTGTACATAAGGGAGAATTATCAAACCCAGCCTACACCCCCACTCCCCCACTCCCCCACTC
>CAZGHV010000048.1:0-6644 GCA_964525705.1 uncultured Candidatus Saccharibacteria bacterium
GATTATACCATGCTATAGGACAGGTGGGCAATCGCTTTTATTCCGAAGTTACAATCTCCGACATGCAAGTACAGCCATTCAGAACTTCTTAGCAAAAATACAGTAATTGTCTTTTGAAATGGCTGATATTAAAGATCTGTGCACTCTGCTTTATGAAGCTATAGCTGTATTTGTCTGTGTGCAGATAGTTGGGGTTATATCCTGGAGATATGTTAAAATCTATCCCATTCGATTATGGAAAAGATAAAGCGCATAGATATATTTCCCCACTCTGGGAGCAAAGTGCCCCTGGAGTTACAAGAGCGTTTGATTTCTGGTTTGAAGCCGGAGCAACTTGTGGAGACGGTGGAGATTAATAGAGATAGTGGTCTCGAGTTTGTGCTGGAAATGATTTCTCCAGATCCTCAGAGGCTGGTTGTGACGTTTGATTATGCTAGGGTGTTGATGGACGTAAACCGATTGGAGCTTGAGAAACAAATGCCTAGTGTCCCATACCGAGGGACGCAGCTGGTGGAATTTGATGTGGATCTACGTAGAGAGCTGGCAGAGAAATATATCTTACCTTGGCAATGGAATGTGGTGAGGCTGGTGCAGGAGAATCCAGCAACAGTGGTAGTGCACTGGCATACGATGGATGAATGTAGCTGGGGGAACGCAAACCTGCATCAAGAAGTAAGACATGGAGAGCAGCGACCTATAGGTCAGGTGCTTAGCAGAGTTGATACAGATTATGCTTCTCTGCGCAACTATTTCCCAAACGCAACTGGTGAGATCCTCCAGAGTCATCTGATTGCCAAAGAAGCTATACCAAAAGTGGTGCAGATCTTTGCAGATAATTTAGGCCCGATTATTAAAAATATCCCTACAGGGAAAAACTTTCAGCCGGATAATCCATACAAGCTTTTTGGAGAAAGCAAAGATTCAAAACCAATAACTGCTGGGTTGCTTACTAGCTTGATAAGTATGGTAAATGGCAATCTTGAGAACAAACAATTGATTTTTGAGGTGCGTAAAGATTTGTTTGCTGAATATGGTAGTGACTTGGCAAAACGGGTTTGTGCAGCCGTGGATGAAGTGGTTGATATGTGGCAGTGAAGTGAGGGTTATCTTTGACAGCGAATAGTAACCATATGTTTTTAAATATTAGCTTGCGAGAGCTTTTGTGATTGTCATAAGCCATGCAGTTATATCGGCAGCTGTGGTGACCTATTAGTTTGTGGTATGCTATGCTAGTGTCACTTTGGAGAATCGGGAAGCTTGTGAATGCAGATTAATGATATTGTTTATCTAGTTAAAAATTTAATCTATTGCCAAAGGATAAATGATTGAGTTGGTTCTGGTACAGATTTCGGATATAATCAAGGACAGATGAAACGTGTCAATTTTTCGCAAACTTCCGGAAGGGCTAGCGATGCTGCTGCAAAGAGTGTTTCTAAGCAAATAGGAGGTAAAGCAGCGGCTCCTGTTTCCAGGATGGAGCTGGCATCTCGTAATAGCCCTCGTAATGAAGTGCGAGCTTTTCTGCAGAAGAAAAAATCTGGAAAAGGTCTCACAAAAGCTCAACGTGAAAAGATAAAGAAAGTCTTAGTTTTGGTTGTTGGTATCTTCCTGGTAATGGTTGTGGTTGCCGGTTTGTGGTTTTTTTCCTATCTGCAGAAGCTTGATTCTGAGTTACCACCCATAGATAACCCCTTTCGTGATCGTGAGGTGGCTAGTGTTATTTATGACCGCAATGGCGTTGAGCTGTATAAACTGTTTAACGAGTACAACCGAGATGTGCTTGATATTGAAACCATTCCGTACCAAGTGCGCTGGGCATTTCTGGCAGCTGAAGACATTGATTTCTATACCCACCAAGGTTTTGATCCGGCAGCTATACTTCGCTGCTCTATTCTCAATATTCGCAGTGGTGGGGTTTCCTGTGGAGGGAGCACAATTACTCAGCAGATGGTCAAAATTACTACAGATAGCACAAAAATAGAACTGGAACGCAAGATTAAAGAACTACTTTTTGCCATTAAAATTGAGCAGGCATATACAAAAGATGAGATCCTGCAATTATATCTGCAGGTAGTGCCATTTGGATCAAATATTTATGGGCTTACGTCCGCTGCAGACTTTTATTTTGCCAAAGAGCCAAAGGATTTGACGCTAGCAGAAGCTACTATCTTGGCAGCAATTATTAATAATCCATACTATCTCTCTCCCACGCTGGGACCGGAGATTGAGCTAGAAGATGGTACAAAGCTTACGGCAAAGGATAATGTGAAAATCCGCCAAGAATGGATTCTAAATCAGATCAAGGAAAAGCAGGACAAAATAAACGATCAGCACAGGATAAATATCGAGGATCCAGAAGCAGATGATCTTTTTTCAGATGAAATGGTAGATGAGGCTCTGGCACAAGAGCTTGTTTATCAGCCGCCTGTGTTGAAGAAGAATGCAGGTCACCCTGTGGATTATGCTCTCAAGCAGTTGCAAGAAGGAAATTATAAAGACGGCGAGCAGCCATTCTCTTTTTCTGAATTACAGACGGGTGGTTATAAAATATATCTCACTATAGACTATGATGTGCAGCAAATTGCAGAGCAAACGGTGAGAGACGCTGTTGCTCAATATGGCGGAGCATTTGGGTTCTCAAATTCTGCTTTGATAACTACAACTCCGTCTACAGGAGAAATTATAGCTATGGCTGGATCTCGTGACTATAATGCAGCAGCCAGTGAAGGTTGTGATGCAGAGGGCAAAAACTGCCTGTTTGATCCTCAAGTAAATGTGATGACTTCCAAGCAATCTCCAGGATCAAGCACAAAACCGTTCGGTACATATGAAGCGTATCGTCAGGGCAAGTTATTCTATGGCTCTTTATTACCAGACATTCCGATTGAGATTGTGGATGGTGCTGGTACTGCATATTATCTCAAGAACTGGAATGGCACGTTTTTTGGTGTGACAGATAAGACGACTGCCGGCCAAATGTTGCGTGATTCTCGTAACCTGCCTGCCATAGTTGTGCTGGAGACGATAGGAGGAACTCCAGTATTTTTGGAAACACTGAAGAGTTTTGGCTATTCTACTTTTGCAGATAGTACTGCCTATGGGCCCTCTGTGATACTAGGAGGTTCAGATGTGCTGGGTGTGGAGCACGCTCAGGCATATGGGGTGTTTGCCAACAATGGAGATCTAGTACCGGTGCACGTGATTTCAAAGATAGTCGATCGATATGGCCATTTGGTATATGAACATAAGCCTACGCGGACAAAAGTTGCAGATGAAAGAGCTGCCTACATGATTAATGAGACACTACTTAATGTAGGGTTCATGTCTTGGGATGGTAGGCAAGTTTCTTCAAAGAGCGGTACGTCTCAGGATAATGCTGATGTCTGGATGGTAAGTTACTCACCAGATTTCGTAAGTATAGGTTGGTCCGGAAATAATAACAACCAGCCTATGACAATAAATGCCTTTGGTGAAACTATAGTAAACCCATGGATGAAATCATATTTGCAGCTGATAGGTGACTCGGAGTATTTAGTTGCTAGAACGAACTTCTCACGTCCTGGCGGCATTGTTTCTGGAGGAGGCTGTACTGGAGAGTGTCTAGGCGCAATTGTGGGTATGCAGGGGGGATTGCAGCTAGAGGGCGTGCAGTACGCACCAGACCAGATCCGAAAGAAAGTGAGAGTGTGTGTTGACCAACCAAATCGGCTTGCTCGACCAGTTGATGAAGCTGTGGGTATGGCTACAGATGGTATATTCACCCAATACATTATTTCTGCTCCAGCCTATCAGGATGATTTGGATAAGTATTTGGCACAAGCTGGGACTCCAAACGGTGGACCCGTAGACTATTGTGATGTAGATCGTAGTGGTAGTGGAATTTCTGGACCATTTCTTCTGGGTGTGACGGTGAGTAGTCCGGTTACCAGTGTAGGAGGACCTTTGCGGATTGCCGGCAGTGCTTTCAGCACAAATGGCCAGGTGACCGATATTGATTACTATTTTGATTGCAATGATCCTGGGAACTGTACAGCCAGCAAGTTACTTGGCTCTGGAACGGTGGGGACGAATGGGGTTTTTGATGTTACATACAATGTGCCAGCTACTTACACCCGGAATGGGACATACACGGTCATGCTGCGGATCACGGATGCTACTGGGATCAGTAATTGGTCTTCGCCATTTTATACAGACTTAATATCTGATACTGACACCAATATTGCTATTCAGTTTATGCAGGCTCCTCCTTGGCAGTATGGTGTTGATATTGGGGAGGGAAACAGCTTAATTATTCGCTCTGTGAGTGCTGCTGGCAGTAATTGCAGTGCAGCCTATCTATTTGTGAGTAAGAATGGCGGTGCCTTCCAGTCTATAGGACAAATGACAGGAGGAGGGGGCAATTATGCTCTCAATTGGGATGGAGGTAGTATTGTGACAAACGAGGATGCCAACTACACTTTCTATTCGAATTGCCGTATTCCTAGTACGACAACTGGGACGGTGAAGTCGGCTGTGAGTTCTCCAGCAAATGTGCTACCTCAGTAGGCAATGACCTTTGCTTGCGTTACCTTGTGTCCAGGTTATCTTGCGGGTGCTTTCTTGGTGAGAGATGATTAATTAACTGCGCAAACTGTATCCTACTTTCTCTGCCGTAGTGATTAGCTTATCAATTACACTTGATATTTGCTCTTGGGTGAGTGTGCTTTCTCTAGGCTGTAGTACTGCGCGCAGAGTATAGCTGCGTTGATTTTCAAGATCATATATGTCAACCACTTCTAGGCTATCAAGCAAATCTGGCTCTTGCCTCCTCAGTTCATCCAGGAGGCTGATAATTGGTCTCTCTTGAGATTTAGGTCCCCAGAAACTTAAATCACGTACTACTGCCGGGAATTTAGAAATAGATTGAAAAGGTAGGCTTGCAGCTTCAGATTGTGTGTCTCGTAAAGTCTCGAAATCTATCTCACATACTGCTACTGCTCTCCCCTTCTGCTGAAAATTTGCACATACCTGAGGGTGAAGATTACCGATATAGCCTACATGCTGACCATTAATTTCTAATACAGCACTTTGCCCAGGGTGCATGAATGGTGGTAACTGCAGCTCGTGGTCTTGCTTCATAGTTATTTGCCACCTGGCTGTGAGAGCCTCAAATCCCAGTTTAAGCCTGCGATATGCTATCTCTGGCGCATCGTGTACATAGCAGAATGCCAATTTATGAGGCTGAACTGGAAGTTGGGTAACCTGGTCAATCTGTTTGTTTGCTACTCTAGAAACCTCAAAAAGCCCAAACTCTGCATATTTAGCAGCGTTTTGTTGTACCTTTTCCAGCAGGCTGGGCACCAATGTATCACGCACAAATGCCAATTCTGGAGATATAGGCATTTGTATGGCAAAAAGCCCCCTAGTTGAAAGTAAGGCTTTGAGATATAGCTGCTCTCCTACCATAGAATAGGTGATTACTTCCCATAGACCTGCAGCTGCCAAGCTTTCTTTGATACTTTGCATAATTGCTAGCTCTTGGTTAACTGTGGCAGGCGTTAAATCTCGCTTGGGGAGGGTGTGTTCAAAGTTCTCATATCCATGAAAACGGGCAATCTCCTCCAAGATGTCTGCTGCAATACGTAAATCCCTTCTCTGCGGAGGTATTCGCAAATTAATTACTAAATTTGTGCTGTCATCTGCAGGTATTTGTTCTCTATCGATTACTTCTATACCCAGTGAGTCAAAAATATCGAGCAGGTCGTTTTTGGGGATCTTTATCCCTAGGAGTCTACTTATACTCCGGACTTCAAATTCAATGATATTCTGAGTTTCTGGCTCTGGGTAAATATCTATTAGATCTGTCGCTACATTTCCCCCTGCAATATCAATAATCATGCTCACAGCCTGTGTCAACGCTACAGTAGTTCTTGCTGCGGTGACCCCTTTCTCATACCTGGTAGATGCATCGCTGCGTAACCCAAGAGCCCTGGAACTGCGCCGAATGTTGTACATCTCCCACGTTGCAGCTTCTAATATGATGCCACTAGTATTTGTGCCTATTTCTGCTTGCTTTCCACCCATAATCCCAGCAATGGACTGTGGTGATGAGCTATCTGCTACCACAACTGTGTCTGGAGGTAGGTTACGCTGTTTATTATCCAGTGTAGTTATTTTTTCAGCCGGCTTGCTATATCTCACCACCAACTTTTGACCGGGGATGTTTTGGTAGTCAAATGCATGCATGGGCTGACCAATATCCAACATTACATAGTTTGTGATATCCACCACATTGTTGATCGGTCTTACCCCACAATAACCTAGCTGAACCTGTAGCCAGAATGGGGATGGTTGGAGCCTGATATTATCCACTGAAACTGCACTGAATCGAGGACATATTGATGCAGGTACCTTAACTTCCACTTCAAAGGGCAACTCACTTTCTTGCATGAACTTGGTCTCTGGAACGGGTGGGGTTTGGTATTTGGATTTAAATATTGCCGCAAATTCTCTGGCAATGCCCTGGTGTGAAAATGCATCTGGTCTATGTGGAAACGCTTTGTTTTCCAGGACGATCAGTGTATCTTGCAAGTAGTGCGTGACTTCTTCGCCGATCGGTGTTTCGGAGGGCAGCGCAATTATGCCTTCATGATAATCATATATCC
>CAZGHV010000049.1:0-2534 GCA_964525705.1 uncultured Candidatus Saccharibacteria bacterium
TGTTTGCATGGTAAATTACTATACATAGGATTATCGCAGTAATTACCAGATCTGCCAAATTGAACCACCAGCCAAACAAATATAGATAATCACGCACATACCCCAAGACAAGCCTGTCAAATATGTTGCTTGCAGAAACAACAATCACTGCAATTGCAGGTAGCTTCCACACAGGATTTTTTTCCAAGACTGCGTAAACGATTAGCAAGCAATAACCGAAAACCGAGATGTAGATTTCCCATTCTCCAGGCAATAGAAATCCCGCCCACAAACCGAAGTTCTTATACCCGTCGGTCACGAGAGATTTAATCACCAGGTCCAATACTGCACAAACAGCAGAGATAAAGATCACTGTGGATGTTTTCATAGCTTGCGAGTTCGGCCCCAGTTAAGCCTACGCGCAAGAGATAAAAGCGGGAGCAATGAAAATAATGCTAGACCCACATAAAGCAAGCTAGCTGCAATATGTTCGCCCCAAGCCACATCTCCGCCACCACCGATAATCTCTACTAGCACTATACCCACCGTATACAAGGACATAGCAGGGATCACACTGGGCAACCGCATCTTTGAGGCAGCATAGAGATCTACAGCAATCGAAATTACCACAATGAGAATCAATAAAATATGTCCCACAATTTCCTCCAAAGTTGCAGACCGGGTGAGGGCAAGCATCAGCTGGGCAAGCTCTATTACAAAAACCACACCCACACCATATGCAAATGCCCGTCCAGCCTGTCTCCACCAGCTCACATTCATTCCCAAATTAAATACCAAAAACTGTAAAGCCAGTACGAAGGCGAATGGGGAAACTAAGTATAAATAATTTAAGTCAATAAAACTAACTGCTTCTCGCCAAGAAAACGCCTCTCCACGCACAACTACGGACAAAAAAAATGCAGACACTCTGCCAAAAATAAGACTGAAGATCACAGAAAGGAAAACCACATCATACGCCCGGAAGCTTGCCCCCAAAGAGCTATAAAGCGAGCGCCAGTAAAGATAACACAAAATAGACAATCCTCCTGCCGCCAAGATACCAATCAATAACGGATCACTCATCTCCATAACAAGCTGTTAACGTCCTTTTTGCGCTCCTCTTTTTTCTGCTTTCACCTGAGTCCGCTTGTCTTTTCCTGGAGTTACCGATGATTTATCTGCCTGAGCAAATGTGGGCTGGGCATCCAGCTCATCTTCACTAAACTGTTTACGAGAGCCCTCAATTACTTTGTCCATAGAAGACTTTGCTTTTTCACGCAGTCTTGAGACAAAGCTTACTCCACCTTGGCTTTCTTTAACTTCAGCGGCTACTTGTGCCCTACGCAGTCCAGATGGTCTCCCTACCTGCTGTTGTCCTTGCAGGTCTACGTGGATGTCCATGTCCGCTGCTGTATCTAGCTGACGATGTATATGTAGATTCAAGCTCATTTGCACTTCTCCATCTGGGCCCACAAAATTAACCATCGGCACATTTGCACCAGCCACCATTGCTGCACCTGAGTAAACAACATCTTGCGTTTCTTCCTCAGGTCGGATGATTAAGTAAAAAATAAGTGCTGGGAAACTGAACACAAAAACAAGCAATCCCATCATTACTGCTACCAGCACATTGTGATATCGCTTACGTGCATCTACAACTACCCAGAAACAAAACATTAGCCACAATGCCACCAAGTAGAAGGCTACCAAAGTCAGCAGTGACTGATAGTCAACAAACCCCAAAATACTATTTAGTAATTCTCCCATATCAAAACCAGAATAAAATATAAGCTTTTTTAGGCAATAAGGCTCAACTACAATATACACAAAATATTGAGACTACGCACGTCCCAAATATTCTCCAGAATCAGTATTTATACGAATGATTTCTCCAGACTTAATAAACAATGGCGCATCTATTTCTATCCCAGTCTCGAGACGCACTTTTTTCATCGGACTATTTGATGTGTCTCCAGCCACTGCATCTGGTGCAAACTCCACTTTCAAACTCACTGCCCTTGGTAGCTCGACAGTAATAGGCTTATCTCCAAGGTAAAGCGTAACCACACGCTCGCCCTCCTTGAGGAATCCGATGCTATGCTCCAAATCACTCAAAGGCATCTCAAATTGAGAAAAATCATCTGTATCCATGAAATAAACAGATTCCTCGTCACTGTAAAGATATTGAGCATTTCGCTTTGATGTGTCTGCTTCTTGCACCTTATCGTTTGAACCAAAGGTCATTTCGGTGATGTTTCCAGAGAGTAGATTTTTCACTTTTACTCGAATAGTAGCCGGAGTACGCCCCATCTTTATATGCTTGTAATCCAGCACTAGCTGCACAGCACTCCCTTCACCAAACACAGTCCCTTTGCGTAATTCTGTAGCCGATAACATGTTTGCCATAAACTATTGTCTGTAAATGCGAATAAATTTACCCGGGGAGGGACTCGAACCCTCACGAGGTTTAATCCTCACCTGATTTTGAGTCAGGCGTGTATACCAGTTTCACCACCCGGGCATTTCTTGATGCAAAGGATTTTATCGTTATTGCG
>CAZGHV010000049.1:2544-6622 GCA_964525705.1 uncultured Candidatus Saccharibacteria bacterium
TCGCATTGGATAATTAAAAGGCTCACCCTTCACCAAAAATCCACTATCCGACACCACGGGTGCGGCGGTTGCGCCAGAAAGTAAAACCAATAACAATATTTGGAACTAATGCCAAAATCAAGACTATCAGAACCACTGGTAAACCAAACCCAATCGACAATTGCGTCTCCCCAGCAGCATCCGTTAGCATCCCAGTTCCTTCCCGCACAAAACTATCATAAAGCACAGAAATCAGTTTGTGTTTTACACCAGAGAAAGTTTCCGTAACAGTCTCCCATTTCACCTCCTCAGCAGCTCTTGCAATTACAAAACCTCTGGTATACCTTAACTCATCATCAAGCATAGCATGCCCCACTACATCTGCACTCACTAGAAAATCTCCTGGCTGAATATCTCTACCTTGTGTATCTGCAACCCACATCTTACCATTACCCACAGCAGAAACCAGATAAGGGTTTTCCACACTTGGGGCTTCCGTACTCTCTTGCAGTGCCAAATAGCTACCTAGTACAGCACTATCATTTGCTACAATGGAAGGTGCCACACCGTAGATAATCTCTGACTCAGAATTATTATGGTGGAATTTATTTATTCCAGTCATACTCATTACTGTGCCAGGCTCAACATTACTATCATCCTCTATCCAGGCATAATGTGAACCAGTAAATGGATTATACGAAACTGTATTCCCAGCGACAGAGATCGTACCTTCACTGGTACCATCTTGCTGCAAATCAATAATCGTACCATCGCTGCTAGTGCGGTTAAACGCAGCCACAGTTGCCCCAGAAGCCTTGACCGTCAGTCTGGTTGCTGGAGCAGTCTCCCCTATTCCCACAGTCCCATCAAATATAGCTGCATAGTCCCAGCCGGACTGTACCCGCATTCCTATCTCTGTTGCCTCTGCATCAGCGGTAATAGCCGCCACATCTACTCCCAGTAAAGAATTCCCGGCGCCTGTATGATTTGCATTCACGATCTCAATGTAATGCCCCCTACTAGTATCACTACCATTCATTGCATTCATCGTAATGTTCGACTCGAGAAAATCCACACCTGTGTTCGCAGGTTGAATTGCCAAAGCATAAAGATCGTGCTGGGCAAAATTCCCCACCTGTAAATAATTTGCCTGAACCATTAGACCATCGGAGGCAGCATTTCGTAACGATACTACCGGACTCCCAAAAAAAACTTGTCCCGAATCGCTAACTGCAAAAAGCAGACTACCATCATCTTCTGCTACAATTATGGGGTTGTTATAAAGGAAGCCAGGATTAGGATAATACTGACTCTCATCTACAGTAATCTTAATCCCGTTACCAGAAAACCCATTTGCGTTTGCCGAGTCCAAATTTAAGTTTATTAAAGTCCCAGAGTAGTTACCACTGGTATCGTTTGCCGCGATATCGATCACATTACTCGACCCTCCAGATGATCCTATCGTGGTACTCAAAGTGCCATACTCTCCACCATCTCCAGTAGTCCACAGTGTGTTTGTCCCATCACTCAGAGTCAGCACACCAGCATTCGTCACTTTAAATACACTCGTGCCGCCCACTGCCAAATTAATAAGATCTGGAGTAGATGCACCATTTTCGTTCAAGTTGATCAAAGTATTTGCTCCGGTATACTCTTGGGCAGATGAAGGCCCCAGCAGTACTCCAGTTCCACCTCCAGCCCCACAACTGAGCACACCGTTTGCATCTGTCTGCAATGAGGTACAGCTAGTCAAAGAGGTGAAAGCAACAGTTCCTGCAGCACTAATTGCGCGATCCCATCCAGCTCCGATATTCAGTGCATACTCAGAAGCATCACTATCTTGGGTAATCCCAGAAATATTCACTCCGTAGACAAAATTTCCTACACCTGAATGAGATGCCGAATTAACTGCATCTATCAACAGCAGATTTACAGTATCCCCTCCATCTAGCGCATTCAGAGTCAAACCCGACCCCACACCCATCAAGCTCCCAGAAACCCCTGCCACTGGTCGACCACTTACGAAGGCTTCTACACTACTTCCTCCTGCCCCATAAAAATTTGTTGTTCCTCCTGTGGGTTTAATGTTTATTTGCCCGGCTGCTCCAGCTATAACCCCACCAGAAAAGCCATCATTGATGTATAGACCTCCTCCATAAAGCGTGAGATCACCAGCATTTGAAGCTTTTATAACAGTACTCCCCCCCACCTGCAAATCCAGCAAATCGGGAGTACTAGCACCATTTTCATTTAATCTTATGAGTGCACTAGCACCAGAGTATGCCTGGGCAGCAGCTGGAGCAAGCTGTACAAATTCATCCGATCCCAGCCCTTGTAAATTCCCAGCCGTTTCTGCATGCAAAGCGCTGGGTACGCTCTGAATCGATTTGCGAGCAAATGTCTCCCCAAATGCGCCTAGAGTCCCCCCAGTATCACTATCTGCGAATGAAATTTCAATGTAAAGATCGGCACGATCAAAATTCACTCCAGGATCACTGTCGGCATCACCACCATCATCCAAAACTGTGCAAGTCCCGGTCGTCGTCCCCCAGTGGCTAGTACCACTACTGGCGCTACCACAGCTGTTAATATCCAGCTTGAAAATGCCATCATAATCCCCGATCTCTACATCCTGGAAAGTCTGTGTAAACATCAAATTGCCCGTACCTGCAGTCTCGTCACTGTTTGAAATATGATTCCACACCCTCACCCGGAAGTCACAAGTATCTGCAGCTGAACTCTTTACACATGCAGGACTGCCCGCAGCCAGATTAAGACCAGTAGTCTTTACAACAATTTTCCCCTGAAAACTGATCGTCCTATTGATAGTAGCAGCCACTGGGAAAAACACCCCTGCATACGCAAACATAACCATCACCAGGATGGCAAATAGGACAAACGACCGCCACGCAACGCTAGGCAAAAGACCGGCTGGCAAAGGCGATCCCCTGCAAAATGACCAAGGCAATTTGGACATATCTAATTGTGCAATTACCTCATATTATCAGAATTTGGAGAAGTTTTACAGTCAATTTTGTTCAATTCTCACGCAAGGAGAATTCGCTCAGTGAGAAAAGCCTACCAAATGTGAAAGCATAGAATGGGTCATACTCAAATACTTCAGCAGGCTGAATGCTGCTATAGGTGGTACCCAAATCCCGTCCTAAACTAACATTTGCAGACACCACCCCACCTACTATCCGCAATGGGTCTGCCAGCTTATTATCCCCTCCAGGAACTACCGGTTCCCCTGGAGTGCCCACCCTCCCTTCTGCACAATCGGAAACAAAGGCTTCTGTCCATTCTGTCACCCGTAGTCTCCACATATCTGTAATCGGAATGCCCAAATCCGCATCAAAGATCAAGTCACCCTGGGTTCCTTGAGCCTCACGATAGGAAAATACACATGATTTTTGAGAAGGGTTGGTATTGAGATCTGGAAGTAATGAACAATGGAAATCAGTTGAAGGTGTGACCGTACCCGGTCTGCTATTACTAGACCTAAAGGAATATGGTAAACCGTTAAATTGAGGGTAGAAAGGGTCTACAATACTACCCTCCACCTGCTGCGCCGTAACCACAGAATTGCGCTCATCTTTATAGTTGACCGACCAATTGAACACGTCTGCCAAATAATTAATCAGTCTTCGAGATAAGAATGATCTGTCATCACCGCTAGGCACGGTGGAACCCCCATTTGCCGATGCAGTCCAGATATCCATACCGTCATTAAAATTTGCAGCTATAGCATCAAACATTTCCAGAGAAGGCTCTACATTACGATTACGCACAGTCGCATCACTGTAATCTGTGACAATCAACAAATCCACGTCTGCCAAATTCTCACTGTTCATTTCAAAATTTGTACTTGAAAGAGGCTCGTTTACATCGAAGAACTTTCGTTGTGCCGAAGCAGGACCATACCGAGTAAGTTCGTTGTAAGTGAAAAACCCTGTGTTATTGAAGCTCACAAGAGTGTGTGTATTAAACCACCCCACCACGCACTTACCATCTCCAGTACGCCCCGTAACCCCAGAGGGGGGAGCTGCTGTCTCTGGATCTGCATTCACCGTCACGCTGCCATCAGCGATCAAAAACG
>CAZGHV010000050.1:0-6589 GCA_964525705.1 uncultured Candidatus Saccharibacteria bacterium
ACCAGTGAGCATTCCAGTGCCAAGCATGTGTTTCACCATCCCGGAAAACGCTGTAATGTTGAGAAAAATATTGAGGAAGGCACAGAAAGGCTGTTTTATCACTATCGTAAAGAGTTCATTTGTAATTTACTCGAACAATATGTCCATTTGCATAAAATCGATACATGGGACAACTCTAGTAGAAAGGAATTAGATTCTTGTAAGATTGTCAATTTTTTATTCAAAAATTTATGTACTGAAATGATTAAAATCAAAGGTATAAACCCAACAGGACCAGTTCTAGCAACTATTCTGTCTAAAGGATCTGGGGATAACCTTAAGGAAATTCAATATATCGTATTTTCTTCAGTTAGTTTTGAACGAATTTTAGAGCGCATTATTTTGATGCGATATGGATCTGCATCTTTGCGCCAGATAATTCGATGCCCTTGTAGCTCAGCACAATTTTCTATTAATTTTTTTCTCCATCCTCCCGAAATGGAGATTGCTCGCGGATCATCTAAGAGGCCCCAGTTTTGTTCTTGGCGGGTTAACTTAGCAAACTTGTCTCGATGGGGATAGGTGGAACAGACATAAGCTTCTTTCCAATGGAGAATTGGACAGTTACTATCATCGGGATTATAGTCCCGGTAGCTTACCTGCAAATCGCGTAAGTCAATCTGCATACTGGTGTGTAGTCGGGGGTGGGGATCAGTATCAAAGTTTGGGTAGAAAAGGTAGAAAATCTTCGGTTTTTGGGTGTGAAATTTGATTAAGGTTGCCGCTTCCATTCTGCCGACCGTTCGGCTAGCACAACCTTCGTAAAGTCTCAGTAACGGATCTAATTCCTCCAGAGCAGAGACATGCACGTACAAACCGCTATTTGTTAACCGACCGATTGCACTACGTTGACAGCAGGCAGCAATGAAACCAGGTTCTCCCAAACTGGTAAGCATGAGATCAGCGGCGGCGCAAGCTTGCTGATAGGAACCAAAGAGTCCCTTGATGTCGTTCTGCATCATTTCAGGCAAATCTCGGAACCGGGGGCGACGACCAAAATGGCTGAGAGCTAGATAAACAAGAATGTCCTGTCTGCGTTTGTCAGCGATCGCATCCCATTCTTGAGCATCGGTAGCTTGAAGCACGACTTGAAATGCCCGCTTCAGGTTACCAAACTGAGCAACCAGATCAGCGGTAGGCAGTTCATCATGAACAGGCAGGCGACCATGTTCGGCAAAAAATGCCATCAGGGGTGACAGCAGTTCTTGGTACTCCTGAAAGCGACGCACTCCTGCCCGAACTCTGGGTGTCGTTACACGGGAACGGAAGCGAGAAGCACGGAAGCTCTCAGCCTGCACTTCATCCCGAAACACCAGGTAAATTCCTAGAGCGACGGGGATAGCATCCACTTCTAACACTTGGTCGATGTACGTCTTCAGTTCTTCCTGGTCATAGTATTTCTGGAAGGTATTACGGCGGGTAAGAATGCCATCGCTGTAAGCGACCTGGCCTAGCCCAGGGTTATCGACCAGTACCTGAGCTGCAACAATTAATACGGACTTGGCGAGTTCCCAGGCTTTGAGTAGAGCTTCCCGGCGTTCGGCAGGGTTTTCGATGACATTGATGACATAGCCAAGATTGACAATATCGGCTGGCTGGGGAGAGGTGTTGGGGCGATAGTAGGGGTCCCAACCAGAGGCAGCATAACCAAGATTGCTAATGTGCTTAATGTCGCTACCGTGTCCACAGCCGTAGTCAAAAAAAGTTTTCCCGGCTGTAAAGAGTCCGGCCTCCAGGGCAGACCGGACTGGCTTAGACAGGGAAGTACGGACGATCGCTGCTCGATGTCGTTCAATTTTGGGTTGTTGAACGGGAGTTTGGCGGATAACTTGGTGGTCTTGGATTTCTACGCCGTAATCCTGTAGCCGTTTGAGCCAGCCCTGTTGTGTCCCAATTCGTTGAGGGTTATCGAGCAGTCCTAAGCTCTCTTCGCAACGGGTCAGTTCGGCAAACCTTTGGTAGTAAGGATAATCAGGGGTAACAAAGGTTTCTTTGCGGTGGAGGATAGGTGGGTTGTCAGTTTCTGAGTAGTCCCGCCGCGTCACTTGGTTCGTAGAGCAATCAACTGCAAGCACTAGCAATCATGACCAAGTCAAATTGTCTCGTCAGACTGTTTAAACTCACGGCAACTCAATCAACGTCCTTAATCTTAAATTTAAATCGATAAGTTTAATGAGGATAGGGCGAAGCGCAAGTTTTTACTGGCACTTTCGTGTAGCTGGGATAGAGACACGCTCAACGGGTAGTGTTATGATATTTTATTTGCAGGCACAATAGGTGCATGTGTTCTAGAAGGAAATGGTAAAACAAATTGAACTTGAATTAGACGACTTACCGAGTGTGAAAGTAGGAATCTTTGCTCGGCATGAAACCTTTCATCCCCGGTTTGGTTGGCTGAAAAAGGGATTTGACCGTGCGTTAGCTGATTGACATGGTTAGACAGCAACCGCAAAGACTTTGTAGAGAATCTTGTTGATGAATTTTTGGCTAAATTAAACGAATTAAACGATCTGCAGTTAGAAAAGGCAATTGTGTCTCGATTGGCAGAGAGAATGTTTGAGGTAGAGCCACAAGACGATGTTTCACAATTACGGAGGCAGAAAAGAGCTGATGCCAAAGAATCAGGTCAGACACATTCTCGGACTTTCAGGCGGCAAGGATAGTACAGCCCTCGCTGTTCTGCTCCACAAGGAAGTGCCAGAGATGGAGTATTTTTTCTGCGATACTCACAAGGAGTTACCAGAAACTTATGAATATTTAGATCGAATTCAAGCTCGCTTGGGGATTAAGATTCACCGGCTCAGTGCAGAACGAGGATTTGATCACTGGCTCGATGTCTATGGAGGATTTTTGCCATCTCCAAAAAGCCGCTGGTGTACGCGCCAAATGAAGATCATTCCTCTAGAGCAATTTGTGGGAGATGATGAAGCAGTAAGTTACATCGGTATTCGAGCTGATGAAAATCGTGATGGCTATATTTCAACTAAGCCTAACATCAAGCCAGTTTTTCCTTTCAAGGAACGTGGACTTATCAAAGCTGACATTTTGCAGTTACTAGATGAAAGCGGGATTGGTCTGCCTGATTACTATCGGTGGCGTAGTCGCTCAGGCTGTTTCTTCTGCTTTTTCCAACGTAAGTATGAATGGGTAATGCTAGCCCAGGAACATCCAGATTTATTCGCTGAAGCTGTTAGATACGAGCAGGAGCATAGCGATGGCAGGCAGTATACCTGGACTCAGAATGAAACGCTTTTGGAATTGTTAGAGCGTAAAGATCAGATCATGGCAGAACACGAGAAAACAATGGCACAGCAAACGAGAGAAACTACTCATCAATCTCTCGCAGCGGTTTTAGAAGCCGTGCTAGATGATGAGGATGATACTCTGCCCTGTTTAGCATGTCATTTGTAGAATAGAATGTATTAAAAGCTCAGGGGCTTATAGATTTATTTCGTATTTTCTTTACTTCTATCTTTAACCTGATGCCTGCAAGAGACTTGTACCATAAAACGGTGAAAACAGCTTTGATCAATGATGGCTGGACGATTACCCACGACCCATTTCGTATTCGTCTGGCTAAAGGTAAGAATTTGTTCGTCGATTTAGGAGCAGAGCGTTTAATTGCTGCCGATCGCGGGACAGAGAAGATTGCTGTAGAAGTGAAGAGTTTTACTAGAGCATCAGACATGAAAGATTTAGAAGAAGCATTAGGGCAATATGTTCTCTACGATCGCTTGTTAAAGCGTTATGCGGTAGATAGAAAGCTCTACCTTGCAGTTACGGAAGAAATACGCAAATCAGTTTTCGAGGAGGAAGCGGGGCAAGTTTTGCTTGAAGATAAGATTCTTCGCTTGGTAACCTTTGATCCAAAACAGGAGATAATTGTTCAATGGATTCCCTAGTTATCCAGTATCGAACTGTGGTTGAGCAAGTCTTGAATGATTATGCAGCCTTCCTTGGCCATGATGATCAGGTAGAAGTGGAGTTAATTTTTGACCGAGAACGCGATCGCTATCTACTGGTCGAAACTGGCTGGCAGAATGGCGATCGCATCTACGGAACGTTGTTACACATTGATATTGTAGATGGCAAGCTCTGGATTCAACAGGATGGGACTGAAGAGGGGATTGCCGAAGAATTGGTAGCAGCAGGGGTGCCTAAAAGTCATATTGTTTTAGGTTTTAAATCTCCTGAACGACGACAGCTAACTGAATTTGCTGTTTCTTAAAGGTTGTACTCAAGATGTTTTGACTCAAGAGCGCAACTTTGCTCATGTAGTTTTACCCTTCTTTCTAACTTAATTTTCCTTGACCATTTTGTATTTGCTCCTGTGATGACTGTTTTACCTACCTATCCTCTGCGAAAAGATGAGCTGCGATCTCTGCTTCAGTCAAGTGCTCAGCACACTACATCTACTTTAAGTGAACGTGCTCGACGAGGCAGGCATTTCCCGCCGATCTACGCGCAGCAGCTTGATCGCCTGGGCAACGGCCTCAGTCTTGGTGGTGCCGGTGGCGACGGAGTAGTAATCCAGATGC
Organism: uncultured Candidatus Saccharibacteria bacterium; assembly: GCA_964525705.1. Taxonomy (GTDB): domain Bacteria; phylum Patescibacteriota; class Dojkabacteria; order J137; family JAEUSD01; genus CAZGHV01. Next base: position 4,578 of record CAZGHV010000050.1, read on the forward strand.
TTCCAGACATCATCGGGAATCCAGAGGTTCAGTGCTTTTCCATTGCGGCCCATCGGTGTAGACGTGTGTAGGATGTGTCGATTGTGGCATCCTGCCGAGGGTAGTGCAAGCGTTCTATGAAGAGTTACTTAGCAGGTCGAGGAGTTCGTTGGCGGCCTCGGCAGTTTCGTCTACACCTGTCTACATGGGTCTACACTCATGACTCGCGATCGCTAGGGCCACCTCTTCAGACGCGATTGCTTCTCCCTTTCGATCAGCCTGAGCGATCACCCGCCCGTCCGCTGCAATGACCTGGTTAGGAATAAACCAGAACTCCAAGACTTTGATAAGCTAATCGGCATTCAAATTACACGTTGCTTTCTCTAGCAAAGGCTTTTGCCAAGAATTTCAGGTAGATAGCCATACAGTTTAAATGCGCAACAGCTTATCAAGTAAATAACTTGAAGCTCACCAACTCCCTGATTCTCGCCGAACTAAGCTTACTCACTCCGCCACTTAGACTAAAACAACCAAAAAGCCTAACGGCGAGTGGTCAGCCTTGGCCCCCAAGTTGGTACTAGCCACCAATCAAGCATAACTCATCTCCCCACCGACCATTTATGACAATTTGCCCACTTACTAGATTTAATAAAGCAATCGTTTCTATGCCTGGGGCTTTTCTTGTGATATGAACAGACATATCTCCCGCATCATTACTGGAAACTAAAATGTAGTGCTTACCTCGTTGGTAAACATATTGACAAGAAAGTTGCTGTTGTCCCATATTGCTGCGGAAACTCCATTCTGGAGGTTGGGTTGTAATAGCACCTACTGGCACTTCAAATACTAGGGGCTGATTAGCCTTGGTACCAAAAGCCTCGGAAACTACACCTGACATGAAATGCATAATGTAGCTAGAAGATGTATCAGTGTTACTTGCAGTATACGACTGCAAGAAAATCACAGCGTCTATAGCACTAGATTTGTTAGTGTTTAAGTATTCCTTGGTCCAGGAAGTTAATGTTAATGCAGATGCAGTAATAGGCAACTGCATAATAATAATTGGTACTCGTTCTAAATTACGTTTAACGTGACCATCAAGGTTCGAAACTGCTAATTCTAATTTTGATATCAAGTTATTTTGTTCATTCCTGTGGTAAGGAGAGGTACAAATAAAGCTGTAGCTAATATGTGTTTCGGAAAATTTTTCGTTTTTTTCAGGTACCAATGGTAACAAATAAACTACCCATGTATCTTTGATTTCTATGGATTGCTTAGTGCCTCTGAAACTTGAGGCTAACTGATATAATTCTTGATAAAGCTTTTGCCAGTCTGATTCATCAGGATACTCTTTGGACTCAATATAGATTTGGGCATTGTGGCGAGATTTGTTTAATCCATCTAAGAATTTTTCTTCTGCGAGTGCAGCTTTTGTGCGAAATAATTTTTCGTGCGAGGATTGTGAGTAACGTTTCAGAGAAGCCCGATAACGATTTCCATTCTCCGTTTCAATATCAATATCGTATCCTGGCTGATTCGCGGGAGCTGGAGTAACTAACTGCTGAGATGCGGTGTAACCAACAACAAGTATTTCGAATACCGCCCCTTTTTGATTGTTTTCATCTTTGCCACACACATGTTTAATTTGGGCTCTAAGCCAGTCAGTTGATGCGTTTTCAGCAGCAATTAACGATTTTCCAAAAGTGAAAAGCTCATTTGTTGACAGCGCATCCCGACGATTCCACAATATCTAGAGTGCATGAGAACCAGACCCCATTTGCAGCCATTCTTCACCAAAATAGTGAGCAATTCTTGAGAAAGCTTCTTCTACCTCATCGGGCAGTAAAAGTGGATTTTGTCGTTTTTCTAAGTAGCTCAATGTTTATCTCCTGATACATAACGGTTTGGAAACCAGTGGCAGCGAGTGAAGTTGTGATCGCCACGAGCGATCGCCCGCCCATCCGCTAATGTCCCAGTCAGAAACTATTTTATCCACAATTAAGTATAGACGCAACTAAAAAACTGCTGGACCC
>CAZGHV010000051.1:0-3224 GCA_964525705.1 uncultured Candidatus Saccharibacteria bacterium
GCTCCTCATACCAGGAGCAATTATTGCGTACATCGCTGTAAATACTTACCTAGAAGCCCAGAATTCTTCAGCATTATATGGCGGCAGAGTTGAAAGCGGATACCAGGCAGCCGGGTTTTTGATTAACGACACAAACACTAGCTCAAAAAACTGTGGCTATGTTTCTCTAGCAAACAATTTGGCGATTACTGCCGGACACTGTGTAGATGATGCCAAAGTTTTGTATATCGGTAAAGGAAGTTACACATCAGATAGGAGAGTGCTCACGCAAGTAACAAGCGCTATAGCGAAGGAAGGTTGGGCATCTGATCAAAGAAGACAAGATGATTTTGCTATCCTCTCCGTAGCCTCCAGCGACATTCCTGCACCGCATGCAGCAATAGCATCACCCAGAGAAGCATGCGCTTTTCGTGTTGTTGCCTATGGGCGCACTGAGGATACTTCTGAGCTAGCTACGAAGCCTCGCAAAAGTGCTTTGCTATGCGCATACGATATTCGCCCGCTCACTTTTAAAGTTAAAGGATATGATTCTGGCATCTGCTTCGGTGACAGTGGAAGTCCCGTGTTTATTGACGGGACAAACCAGGTAGTAGGTGTAATTGTCTCTATAGTTAACACCGATTCCCAGAGTAAACAAGAGAATTGCTACATTAACAACGAGGCAATTGTTGTGCGTGCAGATACAAATTTGGATCTAATTTCAGCCCAATCTGGACAGCCACAAAGTGTATTTCAAGCAGATGAAGACACTACTAGCTTGTCTGTAGCAGAAGAGAACCTTCTGGATAAAATAGGCTTAAGTAGCCTAAACAACCTCACACAGAAAGAAAAATATTCCTATATCCTCGCGGCATTGGTTGGGATGATCGTGCTGGTAGTCATCGTTATAGTAACAAAGCTACTGAGACCAAATAATTCCGAACTGGTAAAGAGCAGCTATTACCAAACCAATTAACTAGCAGGAAAGCGCATTGCATGCAATGATCTTTCCAAATCTGCTACTCTCCTTTCCAACTTTCCGACTTGTTCTGCAGAGTAGAAAGTAAAGGACAAGTAGGTGATAAGCCCCATAACCCCAAGCCCCAATGCTACCGCCAAAGTGCGTAGGAAGTTTGCGTAGGATTGAAGTAACTGAGGATAAAAGTTGGCCTCCAGTGGACCAGGCTGCACAGAACCACTTTGCGCTTCAGTGCTTTGCCCCTGTATCCAGTCAGTAAAGTCCTGCCAGAGATCCGAAGGTAGGCTCTGGATGCTAGTCACATATCCATCCACTGTTCTCAAAGTTCCTAGCGCGCCAGCAGCTTGGAGGGAATTATCTGCCAACTGGATATAGATAGCCGGCACAAACAATCCGCTCAAAACAGCACTTAGAGAGAGCAAAAATACAATCTTGAGAGAAAGGGCAATCCCACGTACAATTTGTCTCTTCCACAGAAAAACAGCTACCAGCAAGCAGGTAATTACAAGTATAATGATTTCTAAGTTTGTCATTTTTTGGAAAGATACCTCGCGCGGAGGATGGAAATAAAAACTACTACAGTGATAATTGCAGATAGCAGGCACCACTGACAAATAGCTTGAATAACAAAGATCTCGATTCCAGTTAGGATTACAGAAACCATCACCCCCGCCAACCCATAAAATAATAGCAGGCTGCTTTCCCACGCAAATATCCGCCTAGGTACAAACTGCAGCAATACAAGTACACACAGACCTAAATAGAATAAAAATCCATAAACTGGGATATCTATACCAGCAAATTTGGAGAAATCACTCTGGCGTACTTGCTCGCATCCCAGCACCAAAGTACATGAGATCGACTGCGGTTGAGAGTACCCATACCACAAATAAACGCTTACCAGCAAGCCGATTAAAGCAAAAATGAACACACTCCAATACCAGAGGCCAGAATTGTGGTACAATCTATGCAGTAGTGACATTTAAGTATTATACAGCTGTAGGTAAGTTTAGTGAATGCTTCCGCTTCTGAGCGCTATTTTCTCTAGAGATGTGTATAATGTTGGTAGTCTAGCTACATATAGTATTTATAGTTTTATCATTAATTTATGGACTTAAAAATTATCCCTCTGGGAGGAGTAGAAGAAATAGGTATTAACTGCACTGTGTTTGAGCATGGTGATGATATCGTAATCGTAGACATGGGCGCAGGATTCCCAGACAATGAGATGTATGGTGTTGACTTGCTAGTTCCAAACCCAGATTATCTAGAGAAGCGCAAGGATCGCATCCGGGGGCTAGTGCTCACGCATGGTCATTTGGATCATATTGGAGCAATTCAGCATATTTTGGAAAAAATCGGCTATCCGCCTATTTATGGGAGTCATTTCACCATTGAGCTTTTAAAAGCAAAACTGGAAGAAACAGAGATCGCAGAAAAAGCTAAATTGAACGTCATAGATGAGCGTACTGATTTAAATTTAGGCACGTTTAACATTTCTTTTTTCCGAGTGAATCACAGCATCCCTCAGTGTTTGGGTGTAGTTTTGAAAACACCTTCGGCAACTGCAGTGCATACTGGCGACTTTAAGTTTGACAATTCTCCCGTCAATGAGCCGGTTGCGGACTATTCCAGGATTGCAGATGTAGGAAAAGATGGCGTCACAGTACTATTATCTGACTCCACCAACTCTCTGCGTAAAGGGCACCCCATTTCAGAAGGAGAGGTGGCAAATAGCCTTGAGCAAGTAATAGAAACCGCAAAAGGGAGGGTGATTGTGGCCTCTTTTTCCGGACTTGTGGGCAGACTTTATCAGGTAATGGCAATTGCACAAAAGCTTAATCGTAAGATAGCAATTGCGGGATACAGCATGAATCAAACATTACGAATTGCCAGAGAAATAGGTTATATAAATCCGCCTGCCGATTTGATTATCCCGATTAACAAGGTAAACAGATACCATGAAAATCGGCTGCTGATTCTAACCACTGGGGCACAAGGTGAAGGAAATGCTGCCCTCAGCAAGATGGCGTCTGGTGATTATAAAAACATTCGCATAAAAGAAGGCGATACCGTCATAATCTCAGCAGGAACCATACCTGGTAACAATCGTTCTGTCCAGTTGCTCATAGATGCTATTTACGCTAGGGGCGGCAAAGTTCACCAATCTGAACACATGGACTTTTTCACATCTGGTCACGGGTATCAAGAAGACCAAAAAATCATGATAAACCTCATTCGTCCCAAATTTTTTATACCTGTACAT
>CAZGHV010000051.1:3234-6582 GCA_964525705.1 uncultured Candidatus Saccharibacteria bacterium
GTACATGGTTATCAGTATTTCTTGCTGGAGCATGCCAATACAGCTATGCAAGTAGGCTTGAAAAAATCAAATATATTAATCCCCAAGAAAGGCGGGGTGATATCGGTCACGAATGACAGTATTTCCATAACAGGTGATGTAAAATCTCAGCCATTGCTAGTCTCTGGTTCTGGTGTGGGAGACGTAGGCGCAGTTGTTTTGGCAGAAAGACAACAACTGGGAAGGCATGGGGTGGTAGTGATCAATGCCCAACTGCAACAAAAAACGTTGCAGATAGTCGGAGAGCCAGAGATCACAACTAAGGGGTTTGTATACACCAAATCAAGTGGTGAGTTGCTGTCCGAAATTCGCGACTTAGTAATTCAGACTATTAGCAAACGTGTGAAGAGCAGCGGAGATCTAGGAGAGATACGTAAAGCCTTGGAGGATAAGCTATCTGACTTTGTACATAAGCAAATTGGCAGAGATCCGATGTTTATTATTAGTCTCTCCAAAACAGAAAGTAATCGGCATAGGCCTGAGACCAGTATTCGCTCTCCACGCAAGTCACTGCATAGGGATAACCAAGAGCAGCATCCACAGCCGCAGCCAACTGCAGAGCAAGTTGCTTCCAAATGGAACATACCCCAGGATGCCATGGATATTATTATTCCGAGAACAAAAATTTAGCGATTTGGAATTGACATCTATGTCTTGTAAGAATAATAATATTTGAATTAGCAATACTTAATCTGCCCATAAACAATTGCTAGGTAAACAAAAACACTACGTTATTGCCCAGAGCCAAGTGGAAGTTAATGATAATGAGCTAGTAGGTCATTTGGGTATAAAACTGGCAGCATTGTCAAAGGCGGGATTACCTATCCCAGAGCATTTCATCATTTCTACCGTCTCATTTGATGACTTTGTGATTGCCAGTGGGATTGTGGATCAAGTATCAAGTCATTTGCGGAGAGTAACGACCACTCTACCCCGCCCAGAGCTGGAAAAGATTGCAGCAGAAATAAAAGAAATTATTCGTTCTGCAACCATTCCCCAGACAATCTTGCAACCAATATTTCAAGCATATCAAGCACTAGGTAACCAGGGGGATAGATATGTTGATTTATTACCTTCTTGGATATTTGAAGACAAGCTCATCCCGCAGCAGACTACTTTGCAAGCAATCACTTCTGTGATTACCCAAACGGAGCTGGAAAGTGAGCTCAAGAATTGTTGGTCATTGCTGTTTACGCCAGATAGTTTGGCTTTGCGCCAAGAGCTAGGCTACCAAGCAGGGATTTCTATTGCTGTGATCGTCCTTGCCTCCCCCCAAGCAGAGACTTCAGGTACAGCGAGCGCCGGCCCGACAGACAACATTGTGGAGCTATATGCAAGCCTAGGTGAGCCTTCATTACTGCAAGGTGCAGAAGGAGACGTTTACAAGTACGACTTGAGCGCAAATGCAGCAATAGAAAAAACGATTATAAATCAAGAGCAGATGCTCATTCGCCGTGCACGTAGCACAGTTGGTGAGAACAAGTTTAGCGAAATTAAAATTTCTTCGGACTGGCGTAGACAGCAAAAGATTGATGACACTCTGATTGCACAAGTTGCAGAAATGACAGCGACAGCAGCAAAAATTTTGAATTCGAATGTTCAGGTGTTCTGGAAATTTGAGCTGGGGAATCTTCATCTTTGCCGTTTCACCCTACTTCCGGAAATAGACCCGATTAAGGAAAGTAATGTCACTTCAGATACCACATCATCACAAAAGACAACCCGCAAAGCACAACGTATAAACATTCAGCAGCTTGTGCAGGAAGTGAGTGCATTAACTTCGGAGACGACGAATAAAAATTTATCATTCCCAGAGAAACCATCTGCCAGCAGCAACTTTGCCAAAACAATTAGCTACTTGAATTTGACTCCACTTGACAGCAGAACCATCACAGTCGGGAAGGATTATGCTGGAGGCTACTTTGATGCCACAGGGATGGTGCTTAATTATAAAACATTGCCGGAGTCTTTGGCTGGTGACGCCACCCTGCTCGCAGCCCTTGTAGAAAAATACAGCTTGGATATATCTGCTGCTGCCAAAGCTATTGCTCCAAAGCAGTTATTATTCACGTTTTCCAATATTGGGATCCAAGAGAGACAACTACTGTCTCTACCTATTAGTGGAGAGACCGGCCTAGGAAGATTAATCAATTTCCCAGAAGCAATGCTCTCAGAGCTGCTTGCAGTCAAAAGAGCCATAAATCTATTTAACCTAGAGAATATCCAGCTTTGTCTACCCCAGTGTCGAGGATTGCAAGAGCTGGAAGCTGCAAAGAAGATAGCTTCATCGGTACAGCAGTTACCAAACTCGCTTACAACGAATTTTTATCTACAAATAGCAGCTCCAGCCATGATTTTTCATTTGGGAGAGATAGATAATCCTGCCCTAATGATTGATGTGGTACAAATGGCTACAAACATGTATGCTACTTCGCAGCCCACTGCTGAACAGTTACACTACATCACAGCACTGATACTCAAAACAAAACCTGAAAGTACAAAGATTTACTTACATTTACATACCGCTGCCGAAATCAGTTTATTTTGCTCACAGCCCTTAACTTCAGAATTGAAGGAGGGCAAATTGCAAATAGTGGCAGACGAGCCCTACTCAGAAAAAGATTTGGGAATAATTGAGAAAGCCTGGCAATAGTATCGATACAGCTAATGGTATTCAACCGGTTACTCAGAAATTTTTTCAAAGGCATCCAAGAGTTCTGTAAATTCCGCAGAGGTAATGGGCTCATAGCGACTAAGTTCACTCATATTCTCATCTAGCAGAATGAGTGTGGGGTAGTGCTGAACCTGGAAGAAAGCTGCGTCCCCAGCGTTGAGCTCACTATCATAGATCAGAATATCAAGGTAACCATCGGCCGATAACTCTCGGAGCTGCGTACGCATTTGTGCACCAAAGGCATTCCAACTGGTGCTAAAAAGAATTATTGCTTTTATTTCCTCCCATGAAGATGGTTGCAGAGAACTTGTAGTTACAGAAAATGGAACGACATCACTTCCCAGCCTAGGGTTACTGTAACTTAACACAAACGTTGAATCCTGACTCCCCAATACCGCTACGGCACCCATCAAACCCACAACGCAAACTATAATTGCTAGAAGCAGAAATCTCTTCAGAGTTTGTATACTAGATATTGCCACATATTAGCATAGCAAAAACGGTGTGGGGTGTGAATAATAGTGTGGCCTATTTAATCCCGCTGCAGAGTACTGGGGAGAGATAAAAATATCATTTGTTATTAAATCTAGATTCGAATTCATATAAAACCAACTTAGAGTTAAAATAAAAGTATT
>CAZGHV010000052.1:0-6561 GCA_964525705.1 uncultured Candidatus Saccharibacteria bacterium
ATGTCTCCACCTCCATTTATAACAAAGTGATTGCAGCCGTCTGCCTTGAGTGCGTTTGCCAGTTTATCAATCAACCAACCTTTCCCAAGACCTCCCAAATCAATCTTTATATTTTTGTCGATCTGGATTTTCTCAGAACTGCAAGTAACTATTCCTCGCTCGAATTGAGCTTGGTGGTTTTTGCTTTTATTTTTGAAAGAATAAGCAGAGTCATACCCCAAATTTTCGAGCGCACCTCCTACTGAGAGTGAAAAATAGCCAGCAGTAAGTTTTTCTATCTTTTGCCCTAGACTAATCATATCCACCAGCTCCTGTGTGGGAAGGTTAAGAAACTTGTCGGTATTAAGCTTTGTGATCTCGCTATCTGGGAGAAACCGTGAATATGATCGCTCAAAAGTATACATAATGTTACTTATCCAGTCACGCCTTACAGAGGTATCATCCTCAGAATCAAAAAACTTTATCCACCAAGTTGTGCCCAGTGCTGTGGTTTGAAACACACTCTCCATTGCTTTGAAGTTTATGCTCATATTTTATCAATAAAGCTGGTATCATAACAGTAGAAATACTTCCTACTAGTAGATATTTGATGCGAGCACAATTTAATTTTGATCAACAACTTGTCACTGGAGAGAGGTTAATTACAGCACTTGCTTTGGTCCTGATGTTCATGGCTATGCTTTTCTACTATGCTCAGCCAGCGCAATCAAGCATGGGAAGAAGTATCATTCCTGCTCCTACACAAGCCAGCTTCGCATCTCAAGCAGAGTCCCAAGTCTCTTTGCCCAAGTTCACCATTTGCTTTGTGGGTGATAACAACTTGGGAACCTACACGCAATCCATACATGTGGGTATTGATCCATACAAGTACATTCGCCCAACACTGCTAACCTGTGATTTATTGATCGGCAACCTGGAAACAAATGTGGCACCTGCAGGTACTGGCATCAAGCAACCCAAAAGTTATAACTTCCAAGCACCCCCAGAAGCAATAGACTGGCTAAACAGTGTGGGGATGGATGCTGTAAGCCTGGCAAACAATCATTCGATGGACTATGGGCCAGAGGCTTTACTTACTGAGCTAAACTTATTGGATGCAGGTGGTATTCAACACTTCGGGGCTGGTGCAACAATAGCCGAAGCTTTTACAGCAAAATATCTTTATTATCACGGAGCAACTATTGCGCTAATTGGGGTAAATAATACTGAAACAGACGTGTCTGCTGTGCGTTATAGCCGTGCTGGCAGTGCGTATTTCAATGCTGAGCTTTTGCAGAATGCAATTACCACCGCAAAGCAGAAATCGGATATAGTGATAGTTTACCCCCACTGGGGAGATGAAAATACCACAGTAGTAAACTCACACCAACAATACTGGGCAAAAGCTTTCATTGATTGGGGAGCAGATTTGGTAGTAGGGTCTGGTCCACACTATCGCCAAGGCGAAGAGGTGTACAAAGATAAGCACATCTACTACTCGCTTGGTAACTTTGCCTTATGTGGTTTTTATTTTCTACCAGAAGGCACGGTAGGAAGAATGTTGACAGTTGGTGTAGCAAATGGTCAGCTCACAGATTTCCGCACTCAAGAGATACCAATTTCATTCCTAGGTCTGCCCTATCTGCGAGAAGAAACACCGGAGCTGTATGCAAATGACCAGATCAGAACCGATATATGGTAAATGTGAGCAGCCCCGACAAAGTCGGGGCTGCTCAGCAAGGCTCACTACCACAGAGAGATAGAGCGAGAAATCTGTGTGTATACATCTGCATACTGCCTAGCATCCACAGTCGGAATCTCATACATGAGAAGCGCACCAAACCCGTGGCTGTAGCTGCGCACATCTATGGCGTAACGGACCACGTTCGATGACAATAGGAGTCTCCAGCCGTCCTAGCGGTCTATTATTTCGATCGCTCCAATCTTCATACTCAAAGTAATACTCATAGCCACTAATTCCAGACTGTGTGACAAACTGAGATCTTGATTTTGCTGGTGATTTACATCCATTGAACTGTACAGCACAAGTGGACAACAACCTATCTTCTGCAAAAACTGAGAAATCAACAACATCTGTATATTGGCCATCATAATAAATTTCTTGCCAGGGAACAAACTCTAGGTATAGCTTCGTCTCTGCTGGAGTTGTGAAATCAATACGCTTTGATTGTGAATAATCAAACTCACTTAACGTCCAATCACTTGGATACTTGAATGAGATCCCCCATTCGCTTTTTGAATAATCCTTCCAACCTGCATATGGATCAATCTCAGCTACAGAGGAAACCGCGGTCGTCTCAATGGATGAGGTATTGGCAATGCTAACTGCCCCTGAATAGCTACTTGAACTTGCTGTCAAGACACTTTGCTCAGAAAGTTAGGTTACAGAGTTATTGCGAGTAGAAAGCAAGATACCAGCTGTAGCCAAAGCGACTGTAGCCACAGATATCAACAACAGAAGTAATTTCCCTGTGGCACCTAAGATGGGGGAACTAATCCCGGGCAAGATTTTCATTTATTTGTAATAACATGTAAGTGGCTAGGTTGTTTTCCAATGGTACATGAAATCTTCATTTGGCAGACCTCATTACGAAAAATATTACCATATAGGGGGGTTCAAATATACTTCTTTGAGGATCTATCTTGGAAATAACCTCTACGTTATTACCGAGCTTATGTAGCAGTTTGCCAAAAAATACTAGCAGCCAGAGTAACCTGATACCAAAGATAATTACTTATACCCAAACTGCTACAACCAAACACTAAAGCAACAAGAGTGATTGCATTATTTCTTCATCTTCTCAACAAGTACCCGAACCATTTCAGTGGCGACATCAATAGGCTTACCTGCATCTGGAAAGTGATGTAAGTCCAGATCTGGAAGGCCATTCATCTCCAAAATTACATAATTCTTCCTTTGTAAATTCTCAGCCATAATGTCAAAGCCGCCGTACTCTAATCCGACTTTGGAGCAAAATTTTTCCAGTTCAGCAATAATTTCTGGATTTATTTCTTCAAACACATTAGTAACGAATTCGGGATTCGGGATGTCTGTAAATGTGACCCGCTTGCCTTCTTCTAATACGGTACTTTCATTTACGCCCTGTAATTCTAAGTTTTTCCTGACCTCGTCTGATTTTAGTTGTATGAGTTTGTTGGTAATCGGCTTTCGATGTTCACGGTATTGTGCATTGAGGCCCTCAACAAGTTTCATTATAGAGCTATGCCCATCTCCAATTACATGTGCATATTCTCTCTTTGCGGGTGCACATAATTTTCCCCCAACGAAGGTAAATCTGTATAGGTCTCCTCTAACCTGTTGCTCAAAAATAATTCCACTATACTTCTTCCCCTCTCTGTGCTCGCCCACAATCTCATCCCAGGCAGTTTCTGCCTGCTGCAGATTTGTAATATTAGGAAAAATAAAAAGACCTCCCGAACCGTTCGTTGGTTTGGCTATAACAGGTTTATGCGCATCAATGAACTCTTTTATTTTAGGTGCAACATCTTGGAACGAAGTGTTTTCTTGCTTAAAAATATTTAGATACGCCGGAGTAGGCATTCCTTCTCTCTCAAAAACAAACTTACTGAGTAACTTACTTTTAGCTATACGCACAATAGAAAGGTGGTTAAGTGGCAAGCTTTTTCCTCTCACCAAAAAGACTTTGTCTCGTATTTCACAAAAATATGAGTTACCTTCTAACGCATCTGAAATAATATTCACATCAGGGTTAGATTTCAGAGCCTGAAACACAAGTTCAGCATTGAGATCGTCAAACATGATATTTGGTTAGTCAAAGTTATATCGAATAATAGCATGGGAGTAACCCACATTCTAGAGTCAACAGCAACAGATTAGTGAAGTAACTGCTGGTAGGCTTCAGCAGGCTTTCTGTATCCCAGCTGCTTCTTTGGTAGGTTATTCAATTCAAGCGCAATTTAATCCAATTCGTCTTGTGTAAAGTCTAAATTCTATTTCTTAGTTAGTTCAAACAACAGTTGTCTTGCTACGTCAATATTTAACTCCTCGCTAAAACGCTTAAAGAAAGGGAACCTATTTACTTCGTAAAGTATTGTTTCACCATCATCTAGGCCATAATCAAAAGCACAGAATTCAAGATTTAGCTGATGGGTAATATCGATAAATTTCTGAGCAGTAGTTTTGTCCAAAGAAAACTGACTCCAGCTTTTCTTACCCTCTCCATACCGCTCTCTCTTTGCAGTGCCTAATTCAATACCATTTAGAATAATGGTTCGGTAATCAATATCTGGATCTTTGCTACACTGCTCTTGAAATACAATCGGCCATCTAGTTTGCATCAACTCTTCTGCTTCTGATTGACTATCGATCTTGAAAATCCCCCTACTGCCAAACGATATATCGGAAGCCCCCAAAGACTTCGCAATCGCAGGCAAACTCGGTAATAATTTGTTTTTTTCTTGTGCGCCTGGCAGAAAGACCTGACCAGTGTTCACTTGCTTATGCAAAAATGCATATTGAATGAATTTATCAGCCAATGTTGGGAACTTAAGAATGCTAGTCCTATTTAGAATCCTTATGTTGTCAGGCAAAAGTAGGCTTAGGTAATAGTAATTCCTCTCGTATCTTTCTTGCAGGAATACAATCGCATCAGCACTAACAATCTTATCATGGTGTTTCCCCAAATTTACCTTGTATTTGCCAAGAGTGATGTCGATTTGGTCTATAGGTACTAATGTCACCACACACTGAAGGTTGTCAGCTGCAGTTTGGAAGAGCTCTAGCCAAGCAGGGTTCTCAGCCGAGCCTATAAGTACGAGACTGTTATGCTTTGTCTGTGATTGCTTCATCTATATGCGGTTGACTACCTGGATCAATCGGGATTATGGGGTTGACTTTCAAATCAGGAATATTGATAGTTTCCTCTATCTCAAATGCTTGGAATCTCATTGGCTCAAGGCAGTTAAGTTCAACATCGACTTTTGTACCCAATGCCTTCATAATTCTTTTCTTCCTTTCTGCTATTAATTTCCAAGCCATACGCCGAACATCTGTTTTAAAACCTGTAACTGTATTCTGAGTTAATGAATCAGCTTGTAAATATTGTATGTAGAGAGGCTCATTAATGACAAAGTACCTGAATCCCACAGCCACACACCTATTTCTTAAGTCGTCATCAGCTGCTATAGGTATATCTAGAAATCCACCAATTTGTTCAAAAACTTCTCGCTTGTACAACGATCCAATAGTTCGGAGATATCTTCCATGGGGACTATCATCGAAAATATTGGGAATAAAGGGGACAGCTAAATGGTAAGTAACTCCAAAGATTTCTTCATTACCATCTAACCCAACTTTTTTGACTAAACTGGAGACAACCTGAATGTTCTTGAACTTGGGCTCAGGCTTTTCCGGAAGTACGAACATCTGTCCTGCCATTTTCTCAATAGTATCCTCTACAATAATGTCGTCTGAGTCTAGGAAGAAGAACGCTTCAGCACTTGGAGATAATAAAACTCCTAAGTTTCTAGAACGATAGGCGTTAATATTGCTCTTCAGTCTTATACTACTGAGCCTTGGATTCTGAAGTTCTTCCGAAATAAAATCCTTCTGTGGGATATCAGAGCCATCATCAATTACCAGGACTCTTGTATTTCCATAAGTCTGGCTCAAGGCTGACTGCACAGCTCTCTTTAATAATTCGTTTCTATTCTTGGTGGGAATAATTATCAATATCTCAGGTAGTTGAGACATACTTTTCAATTAAAAATTAATGTTAATCATTTTAAGAGCCTCTTCCAATTGGTTGGGCATCTCACCTCTTGAGACCCTCTTAGAGATGCCAGTCTCCTGAAACTCAATATACGCATAAATATTTAAGTAATCGTACTTGATCCGCAAGGCTTTACTTAAGTTGAAAAAGAATACTAAGTCACTTCGGCTGCGTAACTTCTCCGGATAAAGTTCAATCCTACCAAGGGAGTCCCTGCGAAGCATAAGTGTTGAGTTTGTGAAAGGAATTGAAGCTTCGTTCTCTCTCAGATATGACTTAAACAATTCATGAAATTCTTCAATAGAAGTTGCCTTGCTAAGTTCATATCTTATCTTGAATTGCTTTCCTTTCCTTTCCTGCTGTACAATGAAATCTGCTTTATCTGCGAATTTAGCTTTCTGGTCGTTCAGACCGGTAATCGAGTAATCCTCGTTAATTTTCATTACTGACCCTACAATTGCCTGGAACTCTGGATGATCGTCTAGAAAGGCTATGCGATATGCTAAGGTATTGGCTCTCATTATGTCATCCGAGTCTAGAAGGGCGATATATTGCCCCCTCGCCTCTCTTATCCCACAATTTCTGGCCGCAGACACGCCCTGATTTTCTTGATAAATATACTTAATTGGAGAATCAATACCATCAACTAGTTCTTTAGTGTTATCTGTACTCCCGTCATCAACCACAATTATTTCTAGACTATCAATTGCTGGCTGAGTAATCACACTGTAAATAGATCTTTCGAGCAATTCCTCTCTATTGTAGGTCGGAATAATGACCGAAACCTTATACTCGTTTTGCATTGGAC
>CAZGHV010000053.1:0-6434 GCA_964525705.1 uncultured Candidatus Saccharibacteria bacterium
GCGGATCATGTTACGGCGTTTGACCGCCTAAAGAATTACTTTATAAATAGGCTCTGAGCCGTTCACCTTGAGTTTTCTTCTGAGCTACCAGCTTATTCAAGTCAATGAGAGACTTCAGTTGAGGATAACGATGGGTGTTGAGTACAACTGCATCTGCTCCAACAGTTCGATCAATCAGAGCAATAACTTTTCCTTGAGGTTTTCGAGTGAGAAATTGATCAAGCGTGGTGACAATTAAATCGGCTTTCCCCTGATTGAGAGCTTCAGCCCGCTTGGACTGATCGAACTCATCATTATATTTCAAGGTAATTCCACTTTGTTTAAGCAGATCTTGAAACTCTGGGTTTCTCAAAGTGGAGTAGCCACTAAAAGTATCACCTAAAACTTGGATCGTACCAGTTGCTTGGCGATCAGCAGTTCCGATAGGGTTAGATTGTCCTTGATTACTAACCCCAAGATTAAGCTTGTCTTTAAACGCAAAGTAACCACCCGCCAAAGCCGCCATTAAAGCCAGACCAACGCCTAAATAAGCAATGGGATCAACTGATTTTTTCTTTAGTCTGTTTCCACAGATTTCACATTTGATAGCAGTTGATGGGTTTTCCTCATGCCCACACTTAGGACAGGTAATGAAATGATTGCCAAACTCATCGCTCATAAATGACCTCATCTATTGAGAAATAAATTATTGTTCTTTACTTCATGCCAGCACGAATTTCAACTTCTATGCGATTAACCTGCTCATTCGTCAAGCCCAGCTCTTCTTGAAGTTCAAGTAACTGTGCTTGCTCTTCAACGTCAATTTCACCGTCATTTTCCAGAAAAGCACGATACATTAACTCATATTCCTCAAGAGCTACCTGAGGTTTTACTTGAGGTGATACCTTCGCAATAATCTGCTCGGCTACTTCAGGGGTAATATTATATTTCTGTCGAAACTTCTCAATGAGTTTTAGTTCGTTGGGCGAGGGACTGCCGCTGCGATAGCATGTTCCTACTAGTTTTCTAAACTTTTCTAGATTCTCATCAGCCAATGGACTTGTTGAAGAAGTTTGAAGGTTTGGAGTACTTGGTTGTGGCAGCGTTACAACCAGGTTATGTTGTTTAATGTAATTCTCAATGGCTGATTCTGCGTTCTGGTAATCCAAGCTGTCTTTTCCACCAGAAACGGTATTTTCTAGTTCCTGTAAACAGTCTCTTAGTTTTTGATACAGTTCCTGTTTCTGAAGTTTGGTTGTAGCCCGCTCTCCAATTACTTTAATTTCATCCGTCAGCAGATCTCGAATTTTTCGGTTTTGATCACTCAAAAGATTCTCACCAGCTTCTTCCCAGGTTGCCCCTAGCACTTGAACCTTATCGAGTCCCGTTTGTCGATCTTGATATGAGAAGCGAACTTCTTCAAATCGTGTAACGCGGTTTTCCTGCTTTGTAACTAAGCCAAAAGCTTTAGCTAGGAGCAAATTCTGTTTAGCTTGCTCTTCTTCTGATGAAGAGGGCATAAAGTCCTGGAATTGGCGATGATCTTGGTGGCAATGCAAAGGATTTTTATCACTTTGATTAACCGCACGATAAACAGTTCTCATCTTTTCCATCCCTTCAATTAATCGTAGAGGAAAAGCACCGACTTCGCGTACAAAGAAAATATGGTAGGGATCGTTTAAAGGGCGAATATCTTTATCTGAGATTGTGCCAGCCTTACGAATCATGGGTAGGATTGCTTTTACGGCTGACTCTGTAGGCTTATCTCCACCCTGGACGCCGATTAAAGTCTGCCGTTTCTCCATCTTGTTTTCCCATCCTTTCTGAATTTGTTCTACACTGAATCGCAGGAAGGGTTCACTTTTTTCAAAGGTGGTTTTAATCTGGGCTTCTTGTTGCTCTAGTGTGGGATATTGTTCCAGAAATTTACGTGCGCTAGAAATCTGTAATTGAACTTGACTAACAAACTCATCTGCTGAACGATTCAAAAGTCTCTCAAGCAAATCTTTGATTCTCAGTTGATCAAATTTATGCAGTTCAAAAAGGGCAACCCCCAATTCTTCAAGGATGTCCTGAGAAATCTGCTGACAGATAGCGTCTTGCTTATCTTGAATGATTTGTCCGTAGACTTGATCAACATCCTTGGCATCGTACAGCAAAATCCCATTGACTGTTAGTGTTGCCGTTTCCTGAATGTAAGTGCGCTCTCTTTCCTGTAGTGTCAGCCGCAGTCTGTCTAAATTCTGATCAAATTCAGTTAAGTCTACAAGAAGGCGGTTAACTTCTTCTTTAAGCGTATCCAGTAATAAAACTCCCAGAGTACGGGCTTTGATTTCCACTTTAGAACTGTAGAGAGATTCTAACTCCTGCATGATTTTGTTAAAATCCTCTTCAATCACAGCTTTCTTATTAAGTGGATTGAATTGTTTGGCGTGATCATCAATCTGTTTTAGCAAGACTTGAAGATTACTGGCTGATGATTGTTCTCTGGGAAGCAAGTTTTTTTGCCGCATCTGGTCAAACTGGCTGCGATAGTCATTCAAGACTTCCAGCAGCACTTCTAAGAATTGGCG
Organism: uncultured Candidatus Saccharibacteria bacterium; assembly: GCA_964525705.1. Lineage (GTDB taxonomy): Bacteria > Patescibacteriota > Dojkabacteria > J137 > JAEUSD01 > CAZGHV01. Next base: position 2,553 of record CAZGHV010000053.1, read on the forward strand.
AACAAACTTTGGACCACGAAAACGGTCTTCCAGCATTTTTGTTATAAGGTCTCGCAGCTCAGTGCGTTTTTGGACCTTCAAATAGTTCAAGTTATCCCACATCTTTTGAAAATAATCACTCCAACGTCGAGGATCAGTATCGCTGTCGTTAAAATGAGGGCTGTACTTCTCTTGTGAAACAGTGATAAAGCGCTGGAGATTTTCAAAGGGGATATTTAAGTCGTTGCGACGCTTCCGTAAACTCGCTACCCAATCAGCAACTTCCTTACTATAGGGTTTCATATTATTGCCCAAACTGATGCTATCTAGCATCTGATGTTGAGTATCTGATTCAGCTAGCTGTAGATTTGGCAGGATTTCAGTTTGGAGTAAATCCCGCATTGCTGTAGGAGCAGGCGTAGGATTGGTCCACCAGGTCACCACCTGGTAAGCAAGACGTGAAGAGCATGCCTGGAGTACCCGTTGAACTGGGAACTGAACACTGGATAAACCAAAGGCAATAAAGTTTTGTGGATATCCAAAGGCATCAGGACTAGACCAGTGTTTACAGATATTGTCCCGTACTAGCTTTTTGTACTGACTGAATCCCGAACTGAAATCTAAAAAAATATTTTGAGCTACCATTTCTAATACACCTCCAAGACGAGGAATGGTAACTTTATCATTACTGTTGCTGACTAAATAACAGAAGTTAAAGGGGACATCCCGACTACTTTGGGGGCTGATGCGATCTGATGAATTACCGCTATATTGAAATTCAAAGCGGGTATCGTTTCGAGAGTAATGGTTGAGTTCCATGAGTGCTGCATAAGCATTGGCGATGACGCGATCGCCCAAACCAGAAAATGCACCAGGCAGAATTAAGTAAGCTGATGTTTGAGGCAGTTCAGAAGGCGAAACCCAATCTCGCAAATTGTAAGCTAAGTCCAGGACCATTCCTGAGCCAGTGCCGCCACACAAAGAACAAACAACGAAAATATTGATGCCTTTGTCTAGCTGTACCCCCCATCGATCTAGCATCAGCTTCTCATGTCCAGCTATTCGCATTTTGGCATTGTTGAAACTGTTTTTAATGATTTGATAATTAACTGAAAAAGCAAATTTTCCTAAAGCACGAATTTGTCCTGCCCCTGCTAGAATAGAATCTGTTCCTGTAAGTTGATTAGGAAACCATTCTTCAAGATAGTTATAGGACGGTAGCTGATTTAGCATTGCCTTTGCATTGTCTACCTTAGCCCAGATTTCTTCAGCAGGGCTTAGAGCAATGTTTTGTTTCAGAACAACTTGGGGCTCCGACACTTTTGCATTTTGCTCAGTGTCAATATGGAGAAAAGATACGATAGGCAAGGCGTCTAAAGAGCCATAAACTTCTACAATCATCCGCCGAATTCTTATGATAACCTCTTTGCCGGTTCCCCCCAATCCCACCACTACAGTAGGAGTCATGCCTCTATATTCACTCATGTCTTCTGTCCTATTTATCTACTTAAAATACCCAAAAATGAAAATGCAGTTAGAGTGGGCATTGTTTAGATCTTGTTAAGCGGCCCATCTCCATCAAGAAGAAGTGAATTGTATAATCCTTCTCAAACTAACATATTTATCTGGACAATGTGCATAATCTTAAAAAAAAATTAGGGATTACGGACAATGGCAACTCTGAATTAAGGGTGATGCATGGCTATCAAGCCGCATCAAAATTTTTTCCATTCACAAATAGAATGGCTTGTCTTTAAACAGGCTACTGTATAAAGCTGGGTTGTAATTTATTGACTTAACTAATTTAATCTTTTGACTTTAATTTGTCCACTAATTCAGTTAATTGCTTGAAAACGCAAGCAACTTAATAATTCTTTGTAGTTTGTTTGTTTTTGGCTCTGCAGCTCAGGTATAGCTTAAGACAAATTTCCTCCAGGATATTTGAAAGATGGTTCCATAAATCTGTATCAGAAATAACAAATCAAGCCATTAATGACCATATGTAAGCAGGGATGGGGCAGTTGTCTAGAAGGCATCAGATGGGGAGTATTACAGATGACGCAGGTGGCCATTAAAGAAGTCGTGTTGCTGGTGTCGTAGAGTGGCGACACTTCTACGACTTCCGATCCACCAACGGGTGCCTGCTGAGCACTTTTGCCCAGGAGGGCCAGCGCTTTGCGCAGGACCAACCGCCTGGTTCGGGCCAGCCTGTTTCAGGGACAAAGCCCGCATCAATGCACAACTGGCCTTGATCTCGATACCCTGTGGCCAGGAATCAGGACATAAAGCAATGGCTTGACAATGTTGCTCCTAGACGATTTGACCCATTGATTAACGTAGTTCTGCGTAGAATAGCAGTCCTAGTTCATGGGACACCAGTTCAAAGTGGTATGAAGGGACATGGGGAGAAGCCATGGGTCACCCGCCATGAGTCAGAAGCGTTGCTTCGACTTAACAAAGTATTTCTAAAGATTTTCTAAATAAATTTCCTAAACCTTTAACAATAAGATAGGCTACGCTCCATTAGTTTAAGTCAACTCGTTTGAATAATTGGCAGAGAGTGCAGCGTAGTCTTAGTTGTTCTGCATCGGGCTGAAGTCCGGGATCTATCGAATTCAACTTCAGTCTGTTCAGTCCGTCAAATCATTCATTTATAACTAAGAGGTAATTGACTGTGATTCGTCGTCAAGTTCGGGTCATTCTTGTTGCAGGTATTGTCAGTATCTTTGCTTTTTGGGTTGTTCCCATAAAAGCACAAGACGCGCCACCACCAGAAGAACCAGCAGTAGAAAAAGTGCAACCCCCACCCCCTGCCAATCCTCAAGCAGCCGTTACGGCTAAAGACCCAACCGTTCCTGTGGATGAGCTGGAGTTAATGCTGAAGCCGCTCACTCTGGAAGAGCTGCAAAATGAAGCAGCCGCTTGGCTTCTAATTTTAAAAAGCAAAAGTGAAGAAATCAGTAATGCTGAGATTGCGATCAAACGGCAAAACTTGAGCATTAATAAACAGAAAGAGGCGGCGGATGCTCTGGAACAATCCAAGCTGGCCCTGAAAACTGCAGAAGAAGCTCTGGCTGGTGCCAAAAAGGGTTCACCGGAATATGAGGCAGCAACCAAAAAGGTAGAGGAAGCTAAAGCCCAGCTGATCAAGGCCCAGGAAGCGGTTGAGGAAGCTAAAGTTGCCAAGAAAGATCTGGGAAAAGACCAGAGCTTGCAGGAAGCTGTAGACAAGGCGAAAGAAGCCAATGAACTTGATAAAGCCAAAACCGCTCTAGACGACGCTAAAAAAGAGCGAGAGGCGATGACAGCGGGTTCTCTGGCTTACGTAGCAGCAACCAAGCAAATTGATACGTTGGAAGCAGCGATCAAAGACCTGGAGAAAGCCCAGGAAGACCAGAAAGCTTTGAAACCAGATTCACCAGAGTTTAAGAAGGCAGCTCAAAAGATTGATCAAGCCCAGCTAGCGGTTAAGAAAGCTAGGGAAGCGATTGAGGGCAAGAAATCAACCGCCGACGACGATAAAAAAGCTGCTGAAAAACTTAAGCAGTCTGAAAAGGCGATAGACAAAACCAATCTGGACACGACTACCAGCACCCAGCCCGGTAGTGTTGCGAAGGAGCAGAAAAACCTACAGCAGAAAGGCGCGGCCCTCGAAAAAACGGCAGAACAATTAGACGCGAATGCTGAAGCTGAAGCGAAACTCAAAAATCAACTTGTTTCAGAGGTAACAGTGTTACAGTCCGATCGCACGGCGATCGTGGACCGCTTCAAGACTGTTTTAACTGAATTAGAGCGTAAAGGTGGCGATCCTGTCCCTTATCAGAAGTACATTGACGCTGTCAGCGCTGTCGCTGTTGACTTGCAAGATACGGAAGGTGTAGGTGTCCGTCTACTCAGTTGGGT
>CAZGHV010000054.1:0-6344 GCA_964525705.1 uncultured Candidatus Saccharibacteria bacterium
CCTGCAGACTGCACTATGGCCGCTGCTACTTTATTTGGTAACAGACCATACAGGCTTTTTTCGAGCTTTTGTGTAGGCCGTTTGGCCCAGCGGCTTTTGAGTAGTGAGCTTACTTCTGGGATACTCTTGCCGGGCAAAAAATTGAGGACCAAATGCGCATTTTCCCCTTGGTGACGGTTAATATGTACAGATATTTCTCTACTTACGTTCAAGATCGCTGGTCCAGACAAGCCGTACTGGGTGAACATCACATCATCCGTTCTAGTTTTCACGTGCTGATGGTCTATGAATGAACTCACCTCCACTTCCATTTTTACACCCTGCAACAACTGAGACAGGGGATTTTTGGCAACTAGTGGCAAAGCCGAAGGTACTGGATTTATGATTTTGTGACCCAGGCTTGCTGCTAAATCATAACCTGTGCCGTTTGCCCCCAAGGCAGGATACGTCTTCCCCCCGGCACTCAATATCACATATCTTCCTCGCAAGGTCACACCTGTATCATGTTCATCTCGAACTGCAGATATCTGCCAGCCAGGTTCATCTACAGAGATCTCTGTACATTGCGTCTGCAATATCACTTCTATTCCACGCAAATTTATCTCATCCAGTAGCAGCTCCAGGATAGTTTGAGCTTGGTTTGTGGTGGGAAATAACTTGCCTACATCAGTTTTTCTCTCCACATAGAGCTCCACACCCAGGTCGGCAAAGAAATTGAGGATTTCTTTATAACCAAATTTGTGGAATACGGATTCCACAAACTCTTTACTGGCACCGTAATAGTGTTGTGTAGGGTTTTCCTCTAAATTTAAGTTTGTGACATTACATCTTCCTGCTCCACATACCATTATTTTTCTTCCCAGTGAAAAAGTGCGGTCAACTATTATTACGGAATAATCTGGATGATTTTTCTTTGCAGACAATGCTGCCAAGATACCTGCAGGTCCACCTCCGATTATTATCACATCATATTTTTCTTTTTGAGGTTGCATGTTTATATTGAGTTGTCTGCTGTCTGCACAGAATTATTACCACTCAGAAAGCTTCCGGCAATTTTTATCAACTCTGCTCTTTCATTCAGCAAAGGGTCTTCAATCACAGCATCGAGGAGATGGTTAAGTAGTTCTCCGATCTGAGGACCTGGCTGTAGTCCAAATGCCTGCTGTAAATCATGCCCTGTGATATCTAGATCTGTTACCTTGAGAGCCATATCTTTTGCACGCACTTCTGCTATTCTCTCAGAAAGCACATCTAGTTCCTGGGGGTTAAACTCACTTTTGGGATTTGCTGTGGCATCTGCGATTCTTAATTTCATAAGTTGATCTATAGCATCTTCCCCACCTACATTGGCAATCAGCCGACGGATCGCTGCATCTGACCACCCGCCTGCAGCTCTTTTGGTACGAGAATTTTCGATGTTTCGCTTTATTTCTTCTTTATCGGCTTCTCGGTAAGTGAGTTTATTTACATTTTTCTCCCTCCAGTCAGCGGATGGATAGTAAAACATATGCCATCTCACCAAGCTGCAAATTCGATTAATCTCGGCATTTGGGAAACGCAGTCTTGTGAGAATTTCTCTGGCCATTTCTGCCCCCAGGATGTCATGTCCATAAAAATGGACACCCTTTTCATCCCGAGAATATGTCCTAGGCTTGGCGATATCGTGTAACAAAGCCGCCAGCTTAACCTCATCCTCTGCCATATCCACAGTTTTTGCTGAGTGCTCAAAAACATCATCTACGTGATATTCAGGCTGAGTTACCCCCACTCCTTCTACTAGCTCTGGGATGATAATTGCCAAAATGCCTGTTTGCTTGAGCAACCGCAACCCCTTTGAAGGCTGGGGTGACTTATAAAGCATTTTGAGTAACTCATCCCGCAACCGTTCTACCGATACCATTTTGGTTATATGATTTGTCTCCTGCATAGCCTCAAGAGTGCGAGCTTCTATTTCAAAATCCAGCTGTGACGCAATCCGACAACCACGCATAGGTCGCAACCCATCTTCGCGGAATCTTTCCACTGGATCACCTACCGCCCGCACCAACTTTGCCTTCAAATCCGCAGTGCCATTGTGCGGATCGACCAGCAGCGACTCGATATCTATCTGCTGGTTTTCATCCGCAATGTTGTCCTGCTTGAGCTTGAACAAATCTAGCAAATCCAAGGCCATAGCATTGATAGTGAAATCTCTCCGGGAAAGGTCTTCTTGTATAGTCCTTGCGAATTCAATTTTTGCAGGCCAACGCCCTCCCATATAGTCTGCCTCTGAACGGTATGTGGTCACCTCCACATCATACTTTTCTCCATGGATATCCTCTCCGACAACAGTAATAGTTCCAAACTTGGCACCTGTCGGTATAGACTTCGGGAAGATGTGCTCTATTTCTGCCGGTGTAGCATTTGTTGCCACATCATAATCACCCGGGACTTTATCCAGAAGCACATCTCGCAGGGTACCTCCCACTAGATATGCTTCAAACTCTTTGTCTCCAAGTCTGCTAGCGATTTCCAATACATAGTCTGGTATGAGTTCTAGTAGCTCATGCACAGTAATTTTTTGCATGCTGCTATTTTAGCCTATTTATTCAAATGTGCACGCATTTTTTACCGGTGAGAATGTACTGCTATTCAAGCGCAGAGAGAATGTTTGCATGTATGGCATTCTCAAATACTGACTGCTCCCGGCATAAGCATAGATGCAGACTCATTTCCATATCGCACTTAGTCTTGGATGGGAATATTGATTTAAACCAAGCCACAAAAACAGAGATATTCTTCAAAGTCGCTAACTCTTTGTCACAGTTTGCCCTGTGGGAGTGTCTTTTACCTCCAAGTCAAACTTTTCTCGTAATTCCTGCCGGATTGAATCTGCTGTAGCCCAATCTTGAGTTCCCCGAGCCTCCTCTCTCTTTGCCAGCAATTGTTGTGCAAGTACAGGGATATCTATCTCCCCCATTCGTGGATCTGCCAGGGCTGACTCCAACTGCAGACCAAGCACACGATCAAATTCCAAAATTTGTCGCACCTTTTCTTCTGGGTAAACGTCACTCTTGAGTAGCTCCCAGGCGATTGCAAGTGCCTGGGGGATATTAAAGTCATCTTCCAAGGCTTGCAAGAAACGGTTTCCAAATTCAGAGTCCTGCTGCGAGCCTACTTCACGATCATTTCCCAAAGATTCTTTATATGCCTTTGCTAGGTTGTCGCGCATTTTACGTAATGCGACTTGCGCAGCGGTTAAGGCCTCCCAAGTGAAGTTCTGTTTTGAACGATAGTGTGCCTGCAAAAAGAAGTAGCGCAATGCTAGTGGCTCAAAGCCTTTCTCAATAATTTCTGCAAGCGAATAACTTGTTCCTTCAGACTTGGCCATCTTGGCGTCATTTACATTCAAATGCTCATTGTGTATCCAGTAGCGAACAAACTCCACGCCATTTGCACCTTCACTCTGGGCAATTTCGTTCGTATGATGTACAGGGATATGCTCCACTCCACCCATATGCAGATCAATCGTATCTCCCAATTCTGCTTTGCACATAGAACTGCACTCTATGTGCCAACCCGGGAAGCCTTCACCTTTTTCCACAGCTGGGGAAGAAAATGGAGATTCCCAAGTTTGGAGGGCATTTGCGTGAGCCCCAGTTTTGAAAAACCACAAAGCAAAATCTGCCGGATTACGCTTGTTTGAGGTGTCGTCAATCGCCCCGTGTCCTGCACCGCCTAAATTTTCTTCCAGCCTCTGACCACTCAGCCTCGTGTAGTCTTTTGCCTTTGAGACATCAAAATAGACTGCGCTTGATGTAACATAGGCAAATTCTTTATCTAGCAAGGACTGCACCATCTCTATCATGTTTTGAACATACTCGGTTGCGCGAGGCTGAACGTTTGGCTGCATAATATTTAAAGCTTCTGTATCTGCCTCAAATATACCAATATATTTGTCTGCTATTTGATTTGGAGTTAAAGCTTCTCTCTTTGCGCCTTTTTCCATTTTGTCCTCACCACTATCTGCATCACTCGTGAGGTGACCTACATCTGTATAATTGCGCACAAACTTCACCTCATAGCCCAGAAATAGCAGGGTCCGCCTCACTAGGTCTGCCATCATCATCGCTCGCAAATTGCCAATGTGCTGTGTCGAGTAAACAGTGGGACCGCACTGATAAAACTTCACCTTTCCTGGCTCCAATGGTTCAAACTGTTGCTTTTGACGAGAGAGTGTATTGTAGACTTTAAGCATGTGTAATTTATGGGAACGTCTGAATATTGTATCATCTCCACGGAGAGCTAGATAAGTCAACATTGTAGAAATCAGCTAGCTTTCATCTCCTTGGTCACCTACAGGATTACCAGCTCTATCAGCTCCAAATCGATCCTGGAAAGCTCCTGTTTCAGGTAATACTACCCCTTTTGGGGTCCTCACTTCTCCTAGCTGTGCATCATCTCCGCGACCTAGCTGATCATCTTCACTTTGCTCTTCTGGACCAGATCCTGGACCGTTCATAACGTTAAACTAAAATTATGGGCATTTTCTCTGTCTTATCTTCCAGCACAAATCTAGTTACTTGCCATATCATAGCAACTCAGCAAATACTTTGTACATGTCGCTTCTATGTTCCTGAATTTCGGCAATATCCCACTGTGAGATGTGCTACAGACATGTGGTTTTCAAACAGGGAAATAAGGCGAAACCGCACCTATATCTTGACAATATAGTATTGATTGCGTAATATCTTTCTTATTCTTTATTAGTAAATAATATGCCTCGCCAAATAGACGATACGACTCAAATCACTCCTGAACATGATGGTACTGACCCGCAGCCGAATGCAGCACCTGAGATTCTTGAAAACGATGAGTGGTTAACACGTTTAGAAAGTGAGGTAGCAATGCTTATTTCCGAAAAACGACCATATAATCAATTTAGCCTAATAGCAACTATACTGTCCCACATCTTTGCTTCTCCCTTAAATATAGAACAAAAAGATTATATATTCCGTATGCTCAGTTTGGAAGAGCCTGTGGAAGATGAAAGAGTGACAGATTCTTATGAACTTAAAGAAATTGTAAGTCTCATTATTCGCTGCGAAGGAATAGTAACGAGCCAAGATGACTTGAAGCTTGTCGAGACTGCTAAAGCATTGCAAGAGCGTTTAACTGGCACAAGTAACAGCGAAGGTTAAGGATAGTGCGCCCGAAGGGATATTAGAAATGCCCAATAGTCTTAGCTTTGAGCTGGAAGAGTGATAAATGCAGAAATCAATACGATATCTTGACAATATAGCATTGATTGCGTAATATCTTTCTTATTCTTTATTAGTAAATAATATGCCTCGCCCAAAACCAGAAGAAGACCCAAATGAAAAATGGTTAAGCGACCTGACTCAAGCGTTAGAAGCGGCTTATAGAGAAGGAATGCTTAATGGGACTAACCTAAAAGGAACAGTAATCGAACACATCAATAGATCTCCGTTAAGGCAAGAAAGCAAGGAATACATATTAAGCTTGCTCCAGTTAGGTAATCCTAGTCAAGCCCACCAAGAGGCTGACCAAAAAACGATTTACTCTATTGTCAGCCTCATTATTGACTACAGAAAAGCGCTGCCTGATAGCAATGGTGACTCGAGTTTTTTCGACACTGCCGTAGCATTGCAACAAAGTTTGATGTACGCAAATTCATCGACCAATGCAGGAAAAAGTATAGCCCCAGGAAGGGCAAAACACACATATCCCAGTAGATCTGCCGACGGACGGGAGCCTTAATTTGGGTTCGCAAACGTAATAAGTATGAAACCCTGGGAATTATTCCAGGGCTTTTTGTTTGTGACCCATTTCTATATCATACAATTTGCCAAAGCTAGCATTGGCATTTAAAATTGGCAGAAGCTAAAGATAGTAAATGACTACACAAATAATCGGGCTTACTAGTGAAGAAGTGCTTGCCAAGCAAGCGGCGGGGTTATCAAACCACACGCCAGAGTCTGCGTCTCCTAGCTATACTTGGATAGTAGTACGCAATACTTTCAATTTAATAAATATCTTTCTACTCCCTTTATTAATCATCTTGCTTCACTTTGCAAAGTATCAAGAAGTATTTGTGATTTCCACATTCGCCATTATTAACTCTTTGGTTTCCATGTGGGACGAAATACGCATCAAGCGCAGATTGGACAGCATTCAGGTAAACTATGCCCCAAAGATACTGGTTGTCCGAGATGGCAGAGAGCAAGAAGTGCCATCTGCCGAGTTGGTAATCGAGGATGTGGTGCGGGTGAGAGAAGGTGAAGGTTTCCCCACAGATGGAACTCTAGTAACCACCCAAAACCTGCAAGTGGATGAATCTCTCC
>CAZGHV010000055.1:0-5952 GCA_964525705.1 uncultured Candidatus Saccharibacteria bacterium
GAATTGGACCGCCTGGCGGGATCAATTAATTCCCCTTTACCAGGGGACTGGAGTTCGCTGGCTTAGGGTCTGGTATAACTGGGCTTCTCTGGAGCGAACGCCAGGAACTTATAGAGGAGGTCAGGTCAAGCAGGCATTACAACTAGCCAAAGCGCAGGGATTTCGAATTTTATTTGTCATTTGGGGAACTCCATCCCATGCAGGCAACGGTAGTATGGCTGCTGTACCCCAATCTCAAGCTTTGGTTCGCTACTGCCGCTGGCTGAAAGCAGAACTGGGGGAGTTGGTGGATGCCTGGGAAGTTGGTAACGAGCCGAATCTTACCCGGTATTTCCAGGGAAACCCAGCTCGTTATGTTGCCACCTTGGGAACCGCCTACGAGGTGCTACAAGGGGACCAGCTGGTGATCGCAGCAGGTCCAAGTGGCGCTTCTCAACCGGAGTACTGGCAGGCATTGATTGACCAGGGCTTGGAGCGCTATTGCGATCGCGTTAACCTACATCCCTACCGCAACCAGCCGCAACAGGTGATCCAAGTTCTTGATAATTTTCGCCGTCGTGTGCGTAAACCCATTTGGATTACTGAGCTGGGCCTTTCCACCGATGTGGGAGGTGAAACTGCCAAAGCTAAATTTGTGACCACCTTACTACCTCAATTAGCCCCCAGGATCGAAGCACTGTTCTGGTATCGAGGTGTACAGGGCCAAGGGCTCCATCCCTTGCGCTTTGGTTTAGTAGAGGTTAATCGAAAAACCCGGACAGTGGCTCCACTACCGGCCTACTTTGCCTATACTTCTTATGCCAAAAAGCAATATTAATTGTAGTAAAAAATCAGGCTCCCTCCATGCCCCAAAATCTTCATAACTCCGATGGTCAAAAGTTGCGATCGCAATTCCTTAGCGGAGTGCGATGGACAGGAGCGTCTCAGGTGCTCCAGCAAGTCTTAAATCTGGGTAGTAGCGTGATTATGGCCCGATTGCTGGCCCCGGAGGACTTCGGATTATTTGCTATGGCCTGTGTTTTCACTGGCATCGTCTACTCTGTTTTAGAAATGGGTTTGGGAGCAGCTCTGATCCAACGGCGAGATGTGAGCCCGCTACATATTTCCAGTGTTTTCTGGCTAAATATTGCTGTAGGAATGTTAATGACTGGAATTGGTATTGGCTGCTCCTGGGCGATCGCCAGCTTCTATCAAACTCCCACAATCCAACCCCTTGTGGCAATGCTATCACTCAACTACTGTATCTACTCTCTCAGCAGTACCCAGACCGCATTGCTCAGACGCCAGATGCAGTTTCAGCAACTCGAACTCCGTAACTTATTTGGCCAATTCGTCGGAATCTGTAGCGCCATCGCTCTTGCCTTTTGGGGATTTGGAGTTTGGAGTTTGGTCTTTCGCGTCCTGATCACGACAGTCACCAATACGATTACGTTATGGTCAATTGCTAATTGGCGACCCACCTTACAATTCTCTTGGAAGCATCTGCGTGAACTACTAGGTTTTAGTAACGATGTGTTAGGCACCAACCTTCTTCTCTACATTGGGCAAAATACCGATAATTTGCTGATTGGTCGGTTTGTAGGGGCAAGTGCACTGGGCTACTATAACCTGTCCTATCGCCTGATGACGCTGCCAGTTCAGAGTCTGAATCAGGTATTGTCCAAGGTTACATTTCCAGTCATGTCTCGATTGCAGGAAGACCGCCGCAAGCTTCAGCAGTTATGGTTTCGGGCTACAAAAGTTTTGTCTGCCCTGATCGTCCCTCTCATGTTAGGTCTGATGATCCTGGCACCTGAATTGGTACAGGTTGTATATGGACCTAAGTGGTTACCAGCTGCTCCTGTGCTGCAAATTTTAGCCATCGTGGGCATTACTAAATCCTTGACTGGGTTTTCCAGTACAGTTCTTCTCTGTGTTGGTCAATCTCGCTTACGCCTGCAGTTATCATTTTTTAGTGTTACTCTTGCTGTCATTTCTTTTATTGTCGGTCTACCCTTTGGCATTCAGGGGGTTGCCACTGGCTTTGCAGTAGCAAATATCACGGCAACAAGCTATACAATTATCAAAACTTTAGATTGTGTGAATTCCAACCTGGGACAATATCTGGCAAATCTGATGGGTATCTTTATTGCAGCCGGAGTTGCAAACTTAGCTGTCTGGGCATTAAATACAAACTTGTTGCTTGCTCCTGGCTTACGACTGGTGATCTGTATTCTGCTTGGATCACTTTTATACCTGTTACTCCTGCGTTTATTGGCAGCTTCACTTTGGGAAGAAGTCTTGAACCTCATTCCTGAACGTATAGCCAAGCGCTGGTTAAAATCTTCAATAACTCCCTAATCAAAACATTTATAAGTCTTACTAATTGTGAGGTTAAAGAACTAATAATAAATGCCTTAGCAATCTCTAACTTATGACAGATTTTCTTAGTAAATCATAGAAGTAACCTGGCAGAAGATCAACCGCAATGCTATCAACAAAAGGTCAAATGAATCATTTATATTTGCCAAGCAACTGGCTGAAACATTCACGAAGAAACATTTCTAAATGGATGATGCAACAGCGAGTTGAAAATTTGGAATTTACAATTATTTCCAATGACTGCTGGGGACATCAGGTTTACCAGGAATTAGACTTACCTTATTGCACTCCTTTTGTTGGCTTATTCATTCTAGCGCCTTGTTATTTGAAGTTACTGCAGAATTTGGAAGGATACCTGTCTACACCGCTAACTTTCACGGAAACGTCGAGGTATGAAGATAGCAACTATTATCATATCAATCGCCGACGAAGCAACAATAAATGGTATCCGATCGGTCTTCTCAAGGAAGAAATTGAGATTCATTTTCTCCATTATGCCTCTCAAGACGAAGCTAAAGAAAAATGGGAGCGACGGTTACAAAGGTTCTTTTGGCAGAAAGATAAAATTTTTGTTAAATTCTCAAAGGATTACAAGCTTTGCACAGAAGAACATATCCAAGCCTTTGACCGCTTGAACTTTTCAAATAAAGTATGTTTTGTACCTTGGAACTCTCCAAATTTATCTTCGACGATTAGGATTCCACATTATGTCTTCAATGGTCTCAAGATGTACCAGGTTTGCAAAAAGTATTTTGACGTAGCAAGTTGGCTCAATCGTAGGCGAGAACCCCTAGAACCAGTATATAAATTTGCTCACAAAGTTATATACTGGCGGTATTAATTATTAACCTTACCATCGACTAAATCTATCACTTTTCTTGACTTAAGTAACTACAGCTCATTAAGTAAAACTTAAAGAAATAGGAGTTAGTCCTGCTGGAGTTCTCGGATTTTTCGATTCGCTAATTATGCCTATCTACTTACCTATTAGTTTTTTGGTCATCTAACTATTATGGCGGATTTAGAAACACGAACTGAGCCTTGTCTCAGCCCGAACTACCAATCAGAGTGGCCATTCGTTTCCGTTGTTGTGCCGGTCTACAATGGTGAATATTACCTGCCTGCCCTGCTTCAATCCCTGGCTCAGCTAGACTATCCCAAGGAGCGCCTCGAAATTCTTTTGGTCAACAACAACTCTACGGACGGAACGGCTGCACTCCTTGCCAGCAGTCCTTTCAATGTGATTTTTGAACCCCGACCAGGTGCTGGCGCGGCCCGGAATGCGGGGATTCGTCAGGCACAGGGGGAGTTTATTGCTTTTACAGACGCTGACTGTATTGTTCATCCTCAATGGATCAAAGATCTACTTCCCAGCTTTCAGGACAGCACCATTGGAGCAGTCGCTGGCACCATCCAACCCTATACTCTTACGCACCCTATTGAGCGTTATGAGGCCCTGTGTCTCAATAGTCCAGGGCATCGTGCCCAGCATGTCTTTCTCCCCACCGCCTCCACGACTAACGTGATGTATCGAGCTGATGTTTTTCAAAAAATTGGATTGTTTATAGATCGCACTTATACCGAGGAAACCGACCTCAACTGGCGCATGCAAACCCAAACTGACTATCATATTTACTTTCTACAATCTGGTGGTTTAGTATGGCATCGCTACAGAGCAAACCTCAAAAAGTTTTGTCAGGTTCAGCGCAATAAGGCAGGTACTGTGATTGACCTGCACCAGCGATGGAATTTACGGGCACCTACGGGGCGTAAGGAGCTTTTCCGGGCTGTCACCGCAACCATGAGATTTGTTCCGATAACTATCGTTAGATCCATTGCTCTAGGGCCTGATTTGATTCAGACTCCGAAGCAGGTTCTACACAACATTCTTTGGCAGTCCTGGTTAGATATTCTAGTTCCTTGGAATCGATTTCGCGGCATTCGTCAAGCTTGGCGGAGCAGCCCAGAGTTGGAACTTACTATGAATGCAGGAAAGAACCGCTAATGTCACTAACTCCAAGTTCAACTTCTCCATTGAATCGTGCTAACTCAATTCATAGGCTCAAGCCAAAAATTCTCCATATTGTGGGAGACAAAAAAATGGGTGGTGTGAAATCTACTATGACAGGATTGATCAATTCTGAAGCAAGGACAGCCTTTAATTTTTCTGCTTTTTCAATCGTTAATGAGCATCCCTTAATTCAAACCTTAAAGTTGCGTCCTGAGGTGATTATTTGTCACCATCCCTGTCGTCTTAAAGTTTTTCCCCACTTTGTGCTTCTAAAGCAATTCAATCCTCAAGCTAAAATTATTATTCATGAACATGGATATTCTCAGGGTTACGAGACTTATAATATTTCTTCTCAATCACGTTTTCATGGGATGCTCAGGCTATTTTATGGACTAGCAGACCATGTGGTAGCCATCTCCCATGCTCAGGGTGAATGGATGCAGAAATACCATCTAGTTACACCTGAGAAACTCACAGTTATTCACCAGTGTCCGCCACTACACAAATTCTTAACTGTTAAAGCAAAACCCAGGGGCAAAGTGTTTGTTTTAGGAGCTTATGGGCGATTCTGCTTCCATAAAGGCTTTGATGTTTTGCTTCGGGCATTAAAGTTACTTCCAAATCTGCCTCTTAAGCTTTACTTAGGAGGAGAAGGTCCTCAAGAAGTAGAACTAAAAGAAATTGCTGCAAACTCAGAAAGTGTAGAGTTTTTGGGTCGGATTGATGATGTTCCAGGTTTTTTGCAGAACTGTGATGCTGTTGTCATTCCTTCTCGTTGGGAGCCTTGGGGAAACGTTTGTCTTGAAGCTAAAGCTGCGGCTAGACCTGTGATTGCCTCTGGAGTAGACGGCTTAACTGAACAGATTAATGATAATTGTGGTCTATTAGTTCCTCCAGATGATCCTGAAGCTCTGGCGAAAGCTGTAGAATATACTGCTTCTTTGTCTGCAATTGAGCTACAAAATTGGGGAAACTATGGACGGGAGTTAGTCAAACAGAATTGGGAACAGTATATTGATTCCTGGCAAGACTTACTTCTGAAGGTTCTGCAAAAAAAGTAGTATGAAGTCAAGCAAGATAAACTAGTAAACCTGATCTAACGGAAATACAATGTCTAATGTTAGTACTTCAAATAATTTGCCTAAAGTTTCAGTTGTGATCCCGATTTATAACGGTGAATCAGATTTGCCAGATCTGATCCGTTGCTTGTGTAATCAAACATATCCTCGCGAACAAGTAGAATATTTATTGGTAGACAATGCTAGCCGCGATCGCTCAGCGGAGTTGATTCAGACGGCAACCGAAGATTTGAAGCAAAATGGTATTCAACTTTATGCTCTAAGTGAGCCAAATATTCAGAGTTCCTATGCTGCAAGAAATGCTGGTATTCGAGCCGCACAGGGTGAGATTTTAGCGTTCACTGACGTTGATTGTCGCCCGCAACCGGATTGGTTAAAGATGCTTGTTACTCCCTTTGAAAACTCTGAAATTGGTTTTGTCATTGGTGCCATTCAAGCTTTACCAGGCAAAACTTTACTAGAACAATATGCAGCCCGAAAAAATATACTTTCCCACAAAAC